>NZ_JBEXZS010000046.1:0-76765 GCF_040593685.1 Methylobacterium sp. EM32
GCGGAACTCCGCCGGGTACGGGGGACGGGTTCTCGGCATGGCAAAAACACCTCACGCAAAAGCGTTCTCGGTGTCCACCGAGCCGGGGCAATCCCAGGCCCCGGCGGTGCCGGCTCCCGCCCACCCGGTGGTCGGGCTGCAGCACCCGCTTGCGCTCTATGACGGGCTCTCGGGCCTGATGACGGGAGAGCCGGCATGAGCGACCTGCAGCATGCCCGCCTCGCCGAACTCTGCGCCGAGTTGCGCCTGCAGGCGGTGCCCGCGGCCTACGGCGCGCTCGCGCAGGCAGCATCCGAGCGCGACACGCCCTATGCGGTCTTCCTGGAGGAGGTGCTGCGGGCCGAGCGCGAGGCCCGGCGCACCCGGGCACGGGAGATGTTCGCTCGGGTTGCGGGGTTCCCGGCGGTGAAGACGATGGAGGGCTACGACTTCGGCTTTGCTACCGGGGCACCGCGGGCGCAGATCCAGGAACTGGCCAGCCTGGCCTTCGTGGAGCGGGCGCAGAACGTGGTGTTCCTCGGCCCCTCGGGGGTCGGCAAGACGCATCTGGCGATTGCGCTCGGCTACCTGGCGACGCAGCGCGGGATGAAGGTGCGCTTCACCAGTGCGGCGGACCTGGTCCTGACGCTGGAGACGGCACAGCGCCAGGGGCGCCTGAAGGAGGCGATGCACCGGGCGGTGAACCTCTACCGCCTGCTGATCGTCAACGAGATCGGCTACCTGCCGTTTGCGCGCGAGCAGGCGAACCTGTTCTTCCAGGTGGCGGCCAAGCGCTACGAGCGGGGCGCGATGATCCTGACCTCGAACCTGTCGTTCGGGGCGTGGGACCAGGCGTTTGCCGGCGACGCGGTGCTGACGGCGGCGATGCTGGACCGGGTGCTGCACCATGCCAGCGTGGTGACGATCACGGGCGAGAGCTACCGGCTGAAGGACAAGCGGCGCGCCGGACTGGTGGCGCGACCCGTGCGGGAAACAGCCGTTCCTGCGTGAGGGGTGGGTCAGGTTACGATCGGCGACAAAGCCAAAGGTGAGTCAGACTTCAATCGGCGTTGACACCAGGGGATCCGGCTCCCCTCCAGGGTGATGCTCTGCTCGCGCAGCTTGCCGGTCTCGCAGGAGCCGAAGTCCTGCCAGTCCCCCTGCGCGCCCAGGCGGGGATGGTTGCCGTGCTGGCGCACCACGAAGTGGCTGCCCGCCGCGACCAGCCCCTCCAGCCGGGGCCGAACACAGAAGTGCCGATCGGCGACCCAGACCTGACCGGGCGCAGCGCCATCCAGGAGGGTCCGGGCCAGCGTCCGCTCGTCGGCATAGGCATCTTCGGCCGCCACCAGGTCGACGGCCAGGCCGGTGTCGGGATCGTAGACCACCAGGGTCAGCCCCGGCAGGGCGGCGCCGCGAAGCGCACGCAGGGGTTTCAGACGCTTGTCGCTGCCGGGCAGATGGTTGCCGTCCAGCACGCGGAGCGCGTAGCCCGGCAGGCTTGGATGGCCGGTGCCCGCGGCCGTCATCACCGGGGCCAGCCGAGCCGCGCTGCCGCGCACGAGGGCGCGCAGCAGCGCGGGCTCGGTGCGGTTGACCTTGTCGTAGAGGACGGGAAGCGAGACGGTCAGGTCTTCGGCTTCACGGGCGGCCGCGTGCAGGGAGGAGCGCAGGCCGAGCGCCACGAGCATCATCTGCCGGACGACGGTGGAGAACAGCAACTCCCGCGTGTACTGCCACTGTCGATGCTGGTCGAACACCTCGTCGACCCAACCAGCCGGCAGCGCGTGCTCCAGGGCCGTGCGCGCCATCAGGCTCGTCGGTGCATATTTCTCGAACCGCTCGATGACCGCAGACCAGAGCGCATCGGATCCTTGCAATGCTTCAGATATTGCAAGGATATATTTACGGTAGTCGTACCTTAAAAGGCATGGGTGTAAAGCCCGCCGGCGACACCCGGCGGGCTCCCACACATCTCTTGCCTCAGCCCTTCTTCTTCGCCAGCTGCGCGCGCGCCGCCTCCAAAACCTTCTCCGGCGTGAAGCCGAACTTGGTCTGCAGGTCCTTGATCGGCGCCGAGGAGCCGAAGGTGTGCATGCCGAGGATCGTGCCGGTGCTGCCGGCATAGCGGTCCCAGCCGATCACCGAGCCCTGCTCGACCGCGACGCGGGCCGTCACCTCGGGCGGCAGCACGCTGTTGCGGTAGGCCTCGTCCTGCTGCTCGAACAGGTCCCAGGACGGCATCGAGACCACCCGGGCCTTCACACCCTCGGCCTTCAGGGTCTCGTAGGCGCCGAGGCAGAGCTGCACCTCGGAGCCGGTGCCGATCAGGATCACGTCCGGCTTCGCCTCCTCTGCGCCGGCGAGCACGTAGGCGCCCTTGGCGGTGCCCGACGCCGGGGCGTATTTCTCCCGGTCGACCGTCGGCAGCGGCTGGCGGCTCAGCGCCAGCACCGCTGGCTGGTGCTTGAGATTCATGATCACCCGGTAGGCCTCCGCCACCTCGTTGGCGTCCGCCGGCCGGAAGGTCACGAGGCCGGGGATCGCGCGGAGCGCCAGCAGGTGCTCCACCGGCTGGTGGGTCGGCCCGTCCTCGCCCACGCCGATCGAGTCGTGCGTGAAGACGTGGAAGACCGGCAGCTCCATCAGGGCGGCGAGCCGGATCGGCGGGCGCATGTAGTCGGAGAAGACCAGGAAGGTCGCCCCGTAGGCGCGCAGGCCGACGAGGCCGAGGCCGTTGACGATCGAGCCCATCGCGTGCTCGCGCACGCCGAAATGGATGTTGCGCCCGCCGGGCGTGAACGGCCCGAGGGTACCGGCCTCCGGGCTCTCGAGCTTGGTCTTGTTCGAGGGCGCGAGGTCGGCCGAGCCGCCGAGGAGCCACGGCACCCGGTTGGCGAGCGCGTTCAGCACCTTGCCCGACGATTCGCGGGTGGCGAGGCCCTTGGCGTCGGCCGGGAAGACCGGGATGTCGGCGTCCCAATCCTCGGGCAGGTTCCCGTCGAGATAGGTGGCGAGATCCTTGGCGAGACCGGCGTCCCCGGCCTTCACCTCCTCGACCAAGGCCAGCCACTCCTCGCGCAAAGCCTTGCCGCGGGCGCCGATGCCTTGGCGGAAGTTGTCGTAGACGCCGTCCGGCACCAGGAACTGGGCATCCTCCGGCCAGCCATAGGCGCGCTTGGCGCCCTTGACCTCGTCGGGGCCGAGCGCGTCCGAGTGGGCCTTCGGCGTGCCCTGCTTCGTCGGCGCGCCGTAGCCGATCACCGAGTTGACGATGATCAGCGTCGGGCGGTCGCCCGATTGCAGGAAGGTCTCGAGGGCGTGGGACACCGCCACCGTGTCGTTGGCGTCGGCGACGCGCAGCACCTGCCAGCCATAGGCCAGGAAGCGGGCGGCGACCTCCTCGCTGAAGGCGAGATCGGTGTGGCCCTCGATGGTGATGGTGTTGTTGTCGTAGATCCAGCACAGGTTCGACAGGCGCAGGTGCCCGGCGATCGAGGCGGCCTCGGACGCCACGCCCTCCATCAGGTCGCCGTCGCTGCAGAGCGCGTAGACGTTGTAGTCGAAGAGCGGCCGGTCGCCGTAGGCCAGGCGCTCGCCGAGGAAGCGGCCGCCCATCGCCATGCCGACGGAGTTCGCCACGCCCTGGCCGAGCGGTCCCGTCGTCACCTCGACGCCAGTGGTGAAGTGGTATTCCGGGTGGCCCGGGGTACGGCTGTCGAGCTGGCGGAACTTCTTGATGTCCTCCAGGCTCACCGCCGGGGCGTTGCCGCCGTCCTTCTCCGCCACCTCAGCGAGGTGGAGCAGGCTGTACAGCAGCATCGAGGCGTGGCCGACCGAGAGCACGAAGCGGTCGCGGTTCGGCCAGTGCGGGTGCGCCGGGTCGTAGCGCAGGTAGTGGTTCCACAGGGTGAAGGCGACCGGGGCGAGCCCGAGGGGGGCGCCGGCATGGCCCGAATTCGCCTTCTGCACCGCGTCGATCGTCAGCGTGCGGATCGTGTCGATGCTGCGCTGGTCAATCTCGCTGGTGCCGGCCTTCGGCTTGGTGTCGGCTGCGCTCATCTTCAGGGCCTCTTGACGTGAAAGGGTCCGCGCCCGCGCCTCACGACGCGGGCCCCTGGGCCGCTTGGGCGGGCATCACGGGTTGCTGGCCCGGATGTCCGGAAGCGTCCGGGTCTCCGCCGCGCTCCTTAGCGGGTCCGATCGTCCGACTGAAGTTCAGAAGCGTGTTGACGAGCGCGACATGGCTGAACGCCTGCGGAAAATTGCCGACCTGGCGCTTGCGCACCGGGTCGTACTCCTCGGCTAGCAGCCCGACATCGTTGCACAGGGCGAGCAGCCGCTCGATCAGGGCGCGGGCCTCGTCGCGGCGGCCGAGCCCGATCAGGTTGTCGGCGTACCAGAAGCTGCACGGCAGGAAGGCGCCCTCGCCGGCGGGCAGGCCGTCGGTCGTCTGGCCGTGGGTGTCGTAGCGCAGGATGAAGCCCTCGTGCATCAGGTCCCGGCCGATCGCCTCGACGGTGCCGACGACCCGCGGGTCGTCCTGGGGCAGGAAGCCCATATGGGCGATCAGCAGCAGGCTCGCATCGAGGTCCTTCGCGCCGTAGAACTGCACGAAGCTGTTGAGCTCGGGGTCGAAGCCCTTCTCGCAGACCTCGCGGTGGATCCGGTCGCGCACGCCCCGCCAGCGCTCGACCGCCGTGACGTCGCCGGCGGTCGGCTCGTCGGCGGCATGCGCGTCGTAGAAGCGGATCGCCCGGTCGAAGGCGACCCAGGCCATCACCTTCGAGTGGACGAAGTGCTTGCGCCCGCCGCGCACCTCCCAGATGCCCTCGTCGGGCTCGGTCCAGACCCGCTCCAGGTGGTCGAGGAGGGCGCGCCCGACCCTGACGCCCGATTCGTCGGCGAGCATGCCGCGCTGGTGGGCCTGGAACAGGGCGTCGAACAATTCGCCGTAGACGTCGAGCTGGAATTGCTGGGCCGCGGCGTTGCCGACCCGCACCGGGCGCGAGCCCTCGTAGCCGGGCAGCCAGTCGAGTTCGATCTCGGGCAGGAGCCGCTCGCCGGCGATGCCGTAGAGGATGTGCGCCTGCTGCGGGCTGCCGGCCACCGCCCGGGTCAGCCAGTCGCGCCAGGCCCGGGCCTCGTCGATGTAGCCCGCATCCATCAGCGCCAGGAGCGTGAAGGTGGAGTCGCGCAGCCAGCAGAACCGGTAGTCCCAGTTGCGCACGCCGCCGATCTCTTCCGGCAGCGAGGTGGTGGGCGCGGCGACGATGCCGCCGGTCGGCCGGTAGATCAGGGCCTTCAGGGTCAGGAGCGAGCGGGTCAGCACCGCGTCCCAGGGCGTGCCGCCGTGGCAGCGCTGGCACCAGGAGCGCCACCAGGCGGTGGTGGAGGCCAGCATCTTGCGCGGTTCGATCGGGGCCGGGTCCTCCTCGTGCGAGAGGCCGTAGCTCAGCACGAAGGACACGCTCTTGCCCGCCTCGACGGTGAACTCGGACACCGTCGACTGGCCGACGCCCTTCAGCGGGGCGCGGGTGCGCAGGACGAGCTTGTTGGGGCCGGCGATGGCCCGCAGGTCGTCGTTCTCGCTGCGCGAGACCCAGGGGATGGCGGAGCCGTAATCGAAGCGCACCACCAGGTCCATGCGCATCGCCACCCGGCCGCGCACGCCCTCGACGAGGCGCACCAGGTGTGTGCCGTCCTCGACCGGCATGTAGTCGATCACCCGCACCGCGCCCTCGGCGGTCTCGTGGGTGGTCTCGAGCACCAGCGTGTTCTCGCGGTAGCACCGGGTGGTCGTCGCCTGCTCGGCGGGCGCGATGCGCCAGTGGCCGTGATCCTCGCGGGTGCCGAGCAGGGCCGCGAAGCACGCCGAGGCGTCGAAGCGCGGCCAGCACAGCCAGTCGACGCTCCCGTCGCGCCCGATCAGCGCGGCGCTGCGCCCGTCGCCGACGAGCGCGTAATCCTCGATGAGCAGCGCCATGGTGCGTCCCGAACAATGCCGTGACGCGGTTAGCTAGAGCGGCCTGCCCTTTGAACCAACCCGGGCTCAGCGCCGGCGGTCGATCAGGTCGATCATCGCCGCGCCCGCATTGGTCACGCCGTCGCCGAGCGCCACCATGGTCTGCGTCACCAGCCGGCCGGTCGGCGCGAAGGGCAGCCAGGGGGTGCGCTCCGGCTCCGCCCCGCCGCTCGCCGTGCGGGTCGCCGGCGCCGGCTTCTCGGCCGTCGGCGTCCGGACCTTGAGGCCGTCGGGCCGGGCCGGCGGGCGCAAATCCGCCAGGGCCGGCACCGCCCGGGGGCGGTGCGCCGTGGCCGCGCGGCGCGGGGCCTTCTCCGGCTTGGCCTCCTGGTCCTTGGCCTCTTGGTACTTGGCCTCCTGGTTCGGCAGCACCGGCACCGCGGCCTCGGCCGGCAGGCCGGCGATCAGCGGGAATTGCTGCTCGAATTCGAGCGGGTAGGGCGCACGCACCCGCCCGTCGGCCTCCGGGACGATGCGGAAGAGGTCGCCGCCCGGCAGCGGCTGCACCACCGCGACGTGGCTCTCCGGCGCCCGCGGCGGCGCCTCGCGCCAATAGAGCGAGCCCGCGGCGAGGCAGACTGCCACGCAGGCGGTGGGCAGGAGCGGCAGGTAGCCCCGCGAGGCGCCGGGCAGGGTGCCGAGCGCGCTCGTCTCCGCCGGCTTGCGCGTCCGCCCGTTCTGCCGCATCCGAACCTCCCGCTCGATCCTGGCGGGAGTGAAGCCTGCGTTTCGGGCCGAAGCGGGGCCGTTTCTTTGCGCTTTCGTGTCGGCGGGCCGATCCGTGCCGTTCGGGGCTGTCGCCCGGACCTCCCCCGGGGTAAGAATCGGTTCTGCCGCTTCTTGTCCGCCAATCCTTGTCCACCCTGAGCCGAGAACCGTCTCGGGCCCGACATTTGCGTGATCCGACGCCGACATGCCCGACCGCGCAAGCCCCCAAGCCCCGCCCGCCCCGGCCCCGTCCACCGGGGAGACCAGCCTCGTCATCGCCGTCGTCGACCCGAGCCGCGCCCGGGCCGCGATCCTGGAGGAGGGCCTGCGCGCCGTCGAGGGCGCGCGGGTGGTGGTGATCCCCGACACCGCCGACCTCCTCGACCGCCTCTCCGCCCTCTCGCCCGACGTGGTGGTGATCCACCTCGAGAGCCCGAGCCGCGACCTCCTGGAGCAGATGTTCGGGGTCTCGCGCCTGGTCGAGCGCCCGGTGGCGATGTTCGTCGACCGCTCCGACGCGCCGATGATGCAGGCGGCGGTGGATGCCGGCATCTCGGCCTACATCGTCGACGGCTTGCGCGCCGAGCGGATCAAACCGATCATCGAGATCGCGATCCTGCGCTTCAACGCCTTCGCGCGGCTGCAGCGCGAGCTCACGGAGGCCAAGAGCGAGCTCGCCGACCGCAAGCTGATCGAGCGCGCCAAGGGCATCCTGATGAGTGCCAAGGGCCTGACCGAGGACGAGGCCTACAAGCAGCTCCGCCGCAAGGCCATGAACGAGAAGCGCAAGATCGTCGACATCGCCCGCGCCATCGTCACCGCCGCGGACCTGCTCGGATGAGACTGCAGCTCGGCTACGTCCCGCTCACCGACGCCGCGGTGCTGGTCGCCGCGGTCGAGCGCGGCTTCACGGCGGAGGAGGGGCTGGAGGTCGACCTCGTCGCCGAGCCGTCCTGGGCCACCTTGCGCGACCGCCTGGCCCTCGGCCTCCTCGACGGCGCCCACATCCTGGCGCCGCTCGCGCTCGCCTGCCATCTCGGCCTCTCCGGGCCGCAGGCCCGCCTGATCGCGCCCGCGGCGCTCGCCCGCGACGGCAACGCCGTGACCCTGTCGCTGCCGCTCTGGCAGGCACTCGATGCCGCTTCCGACGCCGTGCCCGACGTCGCCCGGGCGCTGGCCCGGGTGGCCGAGGCGCGCGCCGGCGAGGGGCGGCCGCTGACGCTCGCCACCGTCCACCCGTTCTCCAGTCACACCTACCAGTGGCGGCGCCTGCTGGCCCTGGGCGGCAGCTCGCTCTCGGCGGTGCGCCTCGTCGTGGTGCCGCCGCCCCGCACCGTCGAGGCGCTGGAGCGCGGCCTGATCGACGGCTTCTGCGTCGGCGCGCCGTGGAGCAGCGTCGCGGTCGAGGCCGGGGTCGGGCGCATCGCGGCGCTCGGGGTCGCCATCGCCCCGGGCTGCCCGGAGAAGGTGCTGGCGCTGCCGGCCGAGATGGAGGACCGGGCCGCACCACTCCTGCGCGCGGTGAGGCGGTCGGCGCGCTGGTGCGGCGAGCCGGGAAACCGCGAGGCGCTGGCCGCGCTCCTCGGGAGCCCGCGCCATCTCGGGCTCGATCCAGGGCTGATCCTGCGCGGGCTGTCCGGATCGCTGCGGCTCGCCCCGGGCGGCCCGGTGGTCGCGGTGGGGGATTACATCGCCCTCGGGGAGGCGGAACTGACCCCCGATCCGGCCGCCCTCGGCTGGCTGTTCGCCGAGATGGCGGCGGCGGGGCAGGTCGAGGCGGGTGCGGGGCCGAACGCCTCGGGGTTGTACCGGGCCGACCTGCTGGCGGCGGCGTGAATGCGCGTCGGACGGGGTCCGGGGTTCAGATCAGCCCCGCCAGCCGCAAGGCCACACCCGCCGCGGCGCAAGCCCCGAGCACCGGGATCATCCCGACCCTGAACCGGAACAAAGCCACGGTCGCCGCCAGCGCCAGGGTGAGCGCGTAGGGGTCGACGCTCGACAGCACCGGCACGTCGAGCCGCACCGGCCCGACCGCCACCGGGCGCAACTCGCGAAACAGCGTGTGGAGGGAAAACCAGACCGCCAGGTTGAGGATCACCCCCACCACCGCCGCGGTGATCGCCGAGAGCGCGCCGGCGAGCGCCCGATGGCCGCGCAGGCGCTCGATGAAGGGCGCGCCGACGAAGATCCACAGGAAGCAGGGCGCGAAGGTGACCCAGGTGGTGAGCAATCCGCCGAGCGTGCCGGCGAGGAGCGGCGGCAGAGCCCCCGGCGCCCGGAAGGCGGCGAGGAAGCCGACGAATTGCGTCACCATGATCAGCGGGCCGGGCGTGGTCTCGGCCATGCCGAGCCCGTCGAGCATCTCGCCCGGCCGCATCCAGCCGTACTGCTCCACCGCCGCCTGCGCCACGTAGGCGAGCGCCGCGTAGGCGCCGCCGAAGGTGACGAGCGCCATCTTCGAGAAGAACACCGCGATGCGGGAAAAGACGTCGTCCGGCCCCAGGGCGAGGAGGAGCGTGGCGACCGGAACGAGCCAGATCGCCGACCAGAGCGCGAGGGTGGCGAGCGTCTCGCCCCAGGTCGCGCGCTCCCGCGGCAGCGCGTCGTCGCTGAACAGGTAGGGGCCGTCCCCCGGCTTCGCGGCGTGCCCGCCCCCGGGCCGGAAGGCCGGATGCCCGGCCCGGCCGCCGAGGAATCCGACGAGGCCCGCCGCCACGACGATGAGCGGGAACGGCACGTCGAGGAAGAAGATGCCGATGAAGGCCGCCGCCGCCAGCCCGGCCATCGCCCGGCCGCGCAGGGCCCGCCGGCCGATCCGCTGCACCGCCTCGAGCACGATCGCCAGCACCGCGGCCTTGAGGCCGAAGAACAGCCCGGCGACCGGGCCGGCCTCGCCGTAGAGGACGTAGATCCAGCTCAAGGCCATGATGGCCAGGAGCCCCGGCAGCACGAACAGCCCGCCGGCCAGAAGGCCGCCCCGGGCCCCGTGCATCAGCCAGCCGACATAGGTGGCGAGCTGCTGCGCCTCCGGCCCGGGCAGGAGGGTGCAGAAGTTGAGCGCGTGCAGGAAGCGGTTCTCGGAGATCCAGCGCCGCTCCTCGACCAGCACCCGGTGCATCACCGCGATTTGCCCGGCCGGCCCGCCGAAGGACAGGGCGGCAACCCGCAGCCAGACCGGCAGGGCCTCGGACAGGGTGACGGGCCGGGGCGGCGCCCGGTCAAGCGTCGCGGGCTCGGGGCTCGTCACGGGTTCAGGCTCTCCTGGGGTGCGCCGCAGCGTAGCGCGATCGGTCGCGTTGTGCGACAGAACGCAGCGATTACATCCGGGGAAGCGGGTGCCGCCGGCCTCGCGCCGTCCGTCGAGAGCCCGTCAGGTCCCGCTTGAGCAAGCCCAAAGCCCTCCTCACCCCCGAGCGCCGCGAGGACGATGCCGACGCGTCGATCCGGCCGCTCAGCCTCGCCGACTTCACCGGCCAGCGCGCCGCCCGCGCCAATCTCCAGGTGTTCATCGACGCGGCGAAGAAGACCGGCCAGGCCCTCGACCACGTGCTGTTCGTCGGTCCCCCCGGCCTCGGCAAGACCACGCTGGCGCAGATCGTCGCCCGCGAGCTCGGGGTGAATTTCCGCTCGACCTCCGGCCCGGTGATCGCCAAGGCCGGGGACCTGGCGGCGCAGCTCACCAACCTCGAAGAGCGCGACGTCCTGTTCATCGATGAGATCCACCGCCTCAACCCGGCGGTAGAGGAGATCCTCTATCCGGCGATGGAGGATTACCAGCTCGACCTGATCATCGGCGAGGGGCCGGCCGCCCGCTCGGTGAAGATCGAGCTGCCGAAATTCACCCTGGTGGCCGCCACCACCCGGGCGGGCCTGCTGACGACGCCGCTGCGCGACCGCTTCGGCATCCCGATCCGGCTCGAATTCTACGACATCGACGAGCTCGAACTCATCGTCAGCCGCGGCGCCCGGGTGCTCGGCATCGGCATGGCGCCGGACGGGGCCAACGAGATCGCCAAGCGCGCGCGCGGCACGCCCCGCATCGCCGGGCGGCTGCTGCGGCGGGTGCGCGACTTCGCCATCGTGGAGGACGCGCCGACCATCACCCGCGCCATCGCCGACCGGGCCCTGCGGCTCCTCGACGTCGATCCCGCCGGGCTCGACACGATGGACCGCAAGTACCTGAACATCATCGCCCACTCGTTCAACGGTGGGCCGGTCGGGGTCGAGACGATCGCGGCAGCTTTGTCCGAGCCGCGCGACGCGATCGAGGAGATCATCGAGCCCTACCTGATCCAGAAGGGCTTCGTGCAGCGCACGCCCCGCGGCCGGGTGCTCACCGCCCACGCCTTCCGCCATCTCGGCCTGCCGGAGCCGAACCGCGACCCCACCGTGCAGTTCGGGCTGTTCCCCGGGGACGAGGATGCGTGAGGAGGGCAGGGGGTACCGCCTGTTCACCCGCCGCCGCGTGCTCCAGGGGGCGGGCGCCGTCGCGCTCTCAGGGCTCAGCACCGGCGCCTACGCCACCGGGATCGAGCCGTTCCGGCAGGTCGTGACCCGTTACGCGATCAAGCCGAACCCCGCCGCGCCCTGGCCGGCGGGACTGACCTTGCGCATCGCCGTCCTCACCGACATCCATGCCTGCGACCCGTGGATGAGCCTGGAGCGCATCGCCGGCATCGTCGCGGCCACCAACGCGCTCGAGGCCGACTTGGTGGTGCTGGTCGGCGATTTCGTGGCCGGCCAGCGCTACGTCACGCGCTACGTGCCGGCTGCCGAGTGGGCACCGGTGCTGGGCCGGCTCACCGCACCGCTCGGCGTATACGCCGTGCTCGGCAACCACGATTGGTGGGAGGACAAGGACGCCCAGAGGCGCGGCCACGGGCCGACCATCGCCGGCACGGCGCTGACGCAGGCCGGCATCCGGGTCCTGTCGAACGAGGCCGTACCGCTCGCGACCCGGGCCGGCCCGGTCTGGCTCGCCGGGCTCGAGGACCAGCTCGCCCTGCTGCCGGCCCGGCGCCGCACCGGCCGCGGGCGGGTCGGCCTGCACGACCTGCCCGCCACCCTGGCGGCGGTGCCCGACGGCGCGCCGATGATCCTGCTCGCGCACGAGCCCGACATCTTCGCCGAGGTGCCGGCCCGGGTGGCCCTGACCCTGTCGGGCCACACCCATGGCGGGCAGGTGCGGCTGTTCGGCTGGTCGCCGGTGGTGCCCTCGCGCTATCCCCGCCGCTTCGTCTACGGCCATGTCCGCGAGGCGAGCGACCTCGTGATCTCCGGCGGGTTGGGGCTCAGCATCGCACCGATCCGCTTCGGCGTGCCGCCGGAGATCGTGGTGGTGGAGCTGGGGGCGGAGGCCGCCGTCTGACAGGCTGTTCGAATGGGCTGACCGGTGGGAAACCCTCCACGTCATCCCGGGGCCGCGCAGCGGAACCCGGGATCCATAACCGCTGAGGTTTCAGAAAGAGGCGGAACGCTGGCCGCCTTGTCCGGCACCGTCAGCGGTTATGGATCCCGGGTTCTCGCCTCCGGCGAGCCCCGGGATGACGTTGAGAGTTTACAGTGTGCGTGCCAGTCGATGAGACTTCGAGCAAGGGGACGATCGCCGCGTGACTGATACAGGGAAGACCATGCCCCCGGACGCCCACGCCCTCCCGGTGCGCGTCTACTACGAGGACACGGATTTCTCCGGCTTCGTCTACCACGCGAGCTACCTGCGCTTCATGGAAAGGGGCCGGACCGAGCTGCTGCGCGGGCTCGCCGGCGACCAGTCCGACCTGCACCGGGAGGCGAACGGGCTCGTCTTCGTGGTGCGGCGCATGACCCTCGACTACCTCAAGCCCGCCCGCATGGACGACGCCCTGACGGTGCTGACCGCGACCCGGGACCTGCGCGGCGCCTCGATGCATCTCGACCAGGAGGTGCGCCGCGGCGACGAGACCCTGGTGCGGGCCGACGTCGTGGTGGCCTGCGTGCGCGAGGGCCGCGCCGTGCGCCTGCCGGAGGCCCTGCGCCGGACGCTCACGCGGCGTTGAGCGATCATGCTCACCATTCCTTAACCCTGGCGGGAGCTTAACTCGCGGCGGGCGAAAGCTCTTTCGTGGAGCGGCGGCCCATACTTTCGACAGATTCGGGCGCGATCGAACCACGATACGAAAAGCCCCGATCCCGGTTGGAGTGCCCGCGGGCCGTTCATCGGCCCGGGACGCGAGGATAAGCCGCATGAATCCCGCCGATGCCGCCCAGGCGATGCCCGTGGCCGAGATCACGATGTTCGGCCTGTTCTGGCAGGCCCACTTCGTCGTCAAGGTGGTGATGCTCGGCCTGCTCGGCTCGTCGATCTGGTGCTGGTCGATCATCATCGACAAGACGCTGCTCTTCCGCCGCACCAAGGCGGAGATGGACGCGTTCGAGGAGGAGTTCTGGTCCGGCCGGCCGCTGGAGGAGCTCTTCCGCGCCTACAACGACAAGCCGGCGACCGGGCTCGCCGCCCTGTTCGTCGCCGCGATGCGCGAGTGGCGCCGCTCCTACGAGGGCTCCGGACGCTCGATCCGCAGCCTCGGCCAGCGCATCGACAAGGTGCTCGACGTGACGATCCAGCGCGAGGTCGAGCGCCTCGAATCGCGCCTCCTGTTCCTCGCCTCGATCGGCTCGGCCGGCCCGTATATCGGCCTGTTCGGCACGGTGTTCGGCATCATGACGGCGTTCACCTCGATCGCCGCCTCGAAGAACACCTCGCTCGCGGTCGTGGCGCCCGGCATCGCCGAGGCGCTGTTCGCCACCGCCATCGGGTTGTTCGCGGCGATCCCCGCGGTGCTCGCCTACAACAAGCTCCAGGCCTCGGTGGCCAAGTCCCAGGGGCGCCTGGAAGGCTTCGCCGACGAGTTCTCGGCGATCCTGTCGCGCCAGATCGACGAGCGCATCGGCCTCGCGGCCTGACCCCGAGCCTGTTTGAGAAGGATTGAGCCAGATGGGCATGGCCTCCGGAGCGGCACAGGGCGGCGGGCGCCGTCGGCGCGGCCGGCGGAGCGGCGGCGCGATCAACGAGATCAACATGACGCCGTTCATCGACGTCGTGCTGGTGCTGCTGATCATCTTCATGGTCGCCGCGCCGATGATGACCGTCGGCGTGCCCCTTGACCTGCCGCAGACCAAGGCCGCCCCGCTCAACCAGGATTCGAAGCCGGTTACCCTCTCGATCCGCCAGACCGGCCAGGTCTTCCTCGGCGAGGACGAGCTCACCGACGACGCGATCGTCGCCAAGATCTCGGCCACCGCCAAGGACGGCTTCGAGGAGCGGGTGTTCGTGCGCGGCGACAAGCGGGTCGATTACGGCCGCGTCGCCCAGGTGATGGCGATCGTGACGAGCGGCGGCTTTAAGAAGGTCGCCCTCGTGACCGAGCCCGACCAACGGTAGAGGGCGGGGTTCGCCGTGGTGTTTCCCTTCGACAGGTCCGAACCCGGCGTCTGGGTCTCGGCCGGCGCGCACGTGATGCTGATCGGGCTGGCGCTCTTCGCCGCCGCCTCGCACGTGCTGCCGCAGGCCGAGGAGGGCGTGCCGGTCGAGGTCATCACCGAGAACCAGTTTTCGGAGCTGACCAAGGGCCAGCGCGACGGCGAGGCCCCGGCCAAGAGCCCGCGCGCTGACCGGGTCGCCGACAAGCAGCAGGAGAACGACCCCGGCGAGGCCAAGTCCGACGTCCCGACGCCGCCGACGCGCCCGCCCGAGATGAAGGTTGCCAACGCCGAGGAGATGCCGGTGCCGCCTTTGCGCCCGGCCCTCGAGCAGCCCGAGCCCGCCCCGCTCCCGCCCGCGCGCCCCGACACCGCCAAGGCCGATGCCGAGAAGGCCGCTGCGGCGGCAGCCGCCGCGAAGGCCAAGGCGGAGGCCGAGGCGCGCGCCGAAGCCAAGGCCGAGGCGGAGCGCGAGGCCAAGGAGGCAGCCAAGGAAGCCGCGCGCGAGGCGGCCAAGGAAGCCGCCAAGGAGGCTGCGAAGGCTGCCGCTAAGGCAGCCGCGGCCGCCGCGGCCAAGGAAGCCGCCAAGGCGGCCGAGAAGGCCGAGGCCGAGGCGATCCGGCGCGAGGAACTGGCCGAGGCCAAGGCTGCGGCCGAGAAGGCGGCTGCCGAGAAGGCCGCTGCGAAGGCGAAGGCCGAGGCCAAGGCGGAAGCGGAGGCCAAGGCTCAGGCAGAGAAAGCTCAGGCCGAAGCCAAGGCGCGCGCGGAGGCAAAAGCCCAAGCCGAGGCCAAGGCCCGGGCCGAAGCGAAGGCACGCGCCGAGGCGAAGGCCGAGGCGGAAGCCAAGGCAGAGGCCGAAGCCGAGGCGAAAGCGCAGGCCAAGGCGGCAGCCGAAGCCAAGGCCCACGCCGCCGCGGAAGCGAAGGCGAAGGCCGAGGCTGCCGCCAAGGCCAAGGCCGTGGCAGATGCGAAGGCCAAGGCCGCCGCCGAGGCCAAGGCGCGGCACCAGGCCGAGCTTGCCGCCAAGTTCAATTCGGGCGCGATCCGCGACGCGCTGGCGGCGCACGGACCGTCGCATTCCACCGGCGCCACTGGCCGCGAGGTGCAGCGCACGGCGGCGCTCGGCGCCGCCACCGGCACGTCGCAGCGCCTCAACCCGAGCCAGCGCGACGCCCTGGTCGGCCTGCTGCAGCAGCAGATCGAGCGCTGCTACTCCGCGCCCCCCGGCGCTGCGCAAGGCATTGTGCTGCCGCAGCTCGACATCCGCCTGAACCCCGACGGATCCCTCACCACCGATCCGCGCATCCTGCGCGCCGGCGGCAGCGCGGTCGACCGCTCGATCGCCGAAGCCGCGGTGCGGGCGGTGCGGCGCTGCGCGCCCTTCCGCATCCCGTCCCAGTACGCCCCGTTCTACAACGACTGGCGGGTCATCAACGCGGAGTTCGAGCTGCCGCGGGCTTGACGATGTCCCGCTCCGGCCGCCTGTTTCACCCAAGACGGACGTCTTCTCCCATGCACTCCCCCTCGCGATTGCGTCACGCGCTCGCCGCGCTCCTGTGGCTGTGCCTCGCCGCCGGCCTCGTTTCGGGCTTCCCCACCCCGGCGCAGGCGCAGCTCAACCTGCGCATCGGCTCCGGCGGCGCCTTCCAGCCGATGCCGATCGCCGTGGCCGACTTCTCCGGCGATCCGGGCCTCGGCCCGACCCTGTCGGGCATCGTGACCAACAACCTGAAGCGCTCGGGCTACTTCACCCCGGTCGAGAAGGCGCGCTTCCCCGAGAACCCGAACTTCGATGCCGCCCCGAACTTTTCCGCCTGGAAGGACACCGGCGTGCAGGGCCTGGTCACCGGTCGGGTCACCCGCGACGGGTCGGGCCGGCTGAAAGCCGAGTTCCGGCTCTGGGACGTCCTGTCGGGCCAGCAGATGATCGGCCAGCAATATGCGGGCGACGGCGCCAATGCGCGGCGGATGGGCCACCTGATCTCGGACGCGGTCTACACCAAGATCACCGGCATCGGCGGCTTCTTCGACACCCGCGTCGCCTTCGTCGACGAATCGGGCTCGAAGGAGCACCGCCGCAAGCGCCTCGCGATCATGGACCAGGACGGCGCCAACGTGCGCTACCTGACGAGCGGCGAGGCCTCCGTGGTCGCGCCGCGCTACTCGCCCTCGACCCAGGACATCACCTACATGTCGCAGGTCACCGGCCAGCAGCCGCGGGTGCAGGTGATCAACCTGTCCACCGGCTCCCGCCAGGTGATCCCGACCAATGCCGAGATGAGCACCAGCCCGCGCTTCTCGCCGGACGGGCGCCGCCTGGTGATGAGCGACCAGGACGGCGGCAATGCCAGCATCTACGTGATGGACCTCGCCTCCAAGGCGCAGACCCGGATCACCAACGCCAACGCCATCGACACCTCGCCGTCCTTCTCGCCGGACGGGCGCGAGATCGTGTTCGAATCCGACCGCGGCGGCCAGCAGCAGGTCTACATCATGGGTGCCGACGGCTCGAACCCGCGCCGCCTGACCTTCGGCGACGGCTCGGCCTCGCAGCCGGCCTGGTCGCCCAGGGGCGACTACATCGCCTTCACCCGCCAGCGGAAGGGCTCGTTCGCGATCTGCATCATGAAGCCCGACGGCAGCGGCGAGCGTGTGCTCACCGAGGGCTTCCACAACGAGGGCCCGACCTGGGCGCCGAACGGCCAGTACGTGATGTTCTTCCGCGACCCCGGCGGCCAGGCCGGCGGCAAGCTCTACATGGTCGACATCACCGGCAAGGTCGAGCAGCCGGTCCCGACCCCGTCCTATGCGTCCGACCCGACCTGGTCGCCGTTGATCGACGCGCAGAAATAGCTGAGATCAGCTTCACAATCCGGTGTCGTCGAAGTTTCAAAATCAGTTGCATTCCGTCGATCTCGGAGCCATCCGAGATCGACGGGCCGGCTGATCGGAAGCGGCTTCCGGTCCCGAGCCGAAAGTCCGGCCCGAGTTCGGGAACGGAGTCGATCGACGCTCGGTCGGAGCCTCGAACCACACGGCCCGATCAGAGAGCCTTAGGATTCTTCGACCGTCACCGGCCGGGACACAGGCTTCAACGCCTTCCGGAGCGCCAGCCCTGGGGCAGCCATCATCCGCGCGGGATTTCCGCCGGAACGGACCGACCGCGAAATTGCCGGTTGCAGCTTGCTGTGCGCGACTTTAAAACGCTCAAATCCCTCCAATTTACTCGTCTACGGCCGGAGATCAAGCTGGCCTGCGCAGTGCGCCGCTTCCTTGGTCAATTCCCAAAGCAAAGTCTCAAGATCGCCATTCGATTGTCTGAGTAATATACAATAGTATATTATTGCTGTGAATTTCCTTTGATGTGGCCCATCGGTTTTTTTGCAAATTTATCACTGGAAATACCGTCACCATGGCATAAAATAACTCTACCGCACGGAGAAATTTGATGACCAGCATCAACGTTGGCTTCACTTTTAAAAACCAAGACGCGACGATATTCGCACAGGGGAACCTACAGCTGGACGATCAAACCGGCATCGTGAGCGGCATTGACGGAACGGTTGGCGGCAACCCCATAAAAGGACTTTCGACCTACAGGGACCCAGACAACACTCTTTTTAAAGAGCCGTATTTCGGAAGAGGGCTCGTTACCGCCAATCACTGGAGTGCCACCGCGAAAGGCCTGTCTTTCACCGATGGAGTCACGCAGTATAATCTCAGCGGAAGCATGCCTTTTGTCGGGAGGCCTGGTCAGCTCGGTGATACGCTCTACGTCAGCGACGGAACCACCCGCACCGTCGATTTCTACAGCGATCTCATAAGCGTGACCCAGCCCGTGTGTTTCGGTGGCGGTACGAGGATCCGGACCGCTCGTGGCGAGGTCGCGGTCGAAGAACTGCGCACCGGGGATCTGGTTGTCACCGCCTCTGGCGCTCTCCGGCCGATCACCTGGATCGGACACCGCCGCCTCACCGCGGGCGCTCGGCCGCTGCCTGGTCATCAGCAACCGATCCATGTCCGCGCCGGTGCCTTCGGAGCCGGTCTTCCCGCCCACGAGCTCCGCCTCTCGCCGGGCCATCCCGTCCTCGTCGGTGCCGACGCGGGGAGCGAGGGCGGTGTGCTGGTGCCGATCATGTGCCTGATCAACGGGACCAGCATCGCGCGCGAGCCGGTGGCCTCGGTCACCTACTGGCACGTCGAACTCGACGCTCACGACATCCTGCTCGCCGAGGGCCTGCCCGCCGAAAGCTACCTCGACTGGGGCGACCGGCCGTTCTTCGAGGACGCCTCCGATCACGCCTTGCACAATCCCGATTTCGTCGTGCCGGGTCTCGCCGCCCGCTGCCGGCCGGTGGCGGTGGACGGGCCGGTGGTCGAGACTGAGCGGACGCGCCTGGCGGCCTTGTTCGAAGCCGAGCTGACTGCGCATTGCGCCTGGGACACGAACGGCCTCGGCGCGCGGATGCTGTAAAACAGAACGGCCCCCGGCAGCGTGCGACCGGGAGCCGTGTCGATGGAGCGCGTGCGTGGCGACGGACAAACCCGCCGCCCCGTCGTTACTCCAGGCTCAGCGCCACGAACCGCACCTCACCCTCCTTGTTGGAGACGAGGAGCAACGCCGACTTGCGGCCGTCCTTCTTGATCTGGTCGATGCGGCGGGTGACGTCGGCGGGGGAATTCACCGCCTCCTGGCCGACCTCGACGATGACGTCGCCGGGCTGGATGCGCTTGTCGGCGGCGTTGGAATTCGGGTCGACCCGGGTGACCAGCACGCCCTTGACGCTGTCCTTCACCCCGAAGCGCTTGCGCGCCTCGTCGGAGAGGCCCGTGAGGTTCAGGCCGAGCGCCTGGCGGGTGACGTCGGCCTCCGGCTGCGGCCGGTTGAGGTTCGCCTGCTGCTGCGGCTTGTCGCTGTCCTCCAGGCGGCCGAGAGTCACCTGCTTGGTCTGCTCCTGGCCCTTGCGGACCGTGGTCACGTCGACGACCTTGCCGACCGGGGTCGAGGCGACGATGCGGGGCAGGTCGCTCGAGCTCTTGACGTCGACGCCGTTGAACTTGGTGATCACGTCGCCGACCTCGAGGCCGGCGGTCTTGGCCGGGCCCTTCTCGTCGACGCCGGCGATCAGCGCGCCGCGGCCGCCGCCCTTGAGGCCGAGCGCTTCCGCGGTGGTGTCGTCGACGTTCTGGATCCGCACGCCGAGCCAGCCGCGGCGGACCTCGCCGAACTGGCGCAGCTGGTCGATCACCGGGCCGGCGGTGGCGGTGGGCACCGCGAAACCGATGCCGACCGAGCCTCCGGTCGGCGACAGGATCGCGGTGTTGATGCCGATCACCTCGCCGTTCATGTTGAACAGCGGACCGCCCGAATTGCCCTTGTTGATGGCCGCGTCGGTCTGGATGTAGTTGTCGTAGGGACCGGACTCGATGTTGCGGCCACGGGCCGAGACGATGCCGGCCGAGACCGAGCCGCCGAGGCCGAACGGGTTGCCGATCGCGATCACCCAGTCGCCCGGCCGCATCTTTTCGGAGTCGCCGAGCGGCACCGACTTCAGCGGCCGGTCGGGATCGGGCTTCACCCGCAGCACCGCGAGATCAATCTTCGAGTCCTTACCGATGATCTCGGCCTTCAGCTTGCGGCCGTCATGCAGGATCACCTGGATGTCGTTCGCGTCGCCGATGACGTGGTTGTTGGTGACCACGATGCCCGACGAATCGATGATGAAACCGGAGCCGAGCGAGTTCGAGCGGCGCGGCGCCCGCGGCTGGCTCTCGCCCCCACCCTGGCCGCCCTGGCCGCGGCGGTTGAAGAATTCCTCGAACAGGTCTTCGAAGGGGGTGCCCTGCGGCAGCTGGGGCAGGGTGCGGCTGCGCGTCTCGACGGTGGTCGAGGCCGAGATGTTCACCACCGCGTCGGTCACCTGGTCGGCGAGATCGGCCAGCGATTCGGGTCCCTTGGCCAGGGCGACGCCCGGCAGCGACGCCGTGCCGACCGACAGGGCCAGGAGGGCCCCCGCGAGGGCGGGCAGGCGCCGTCTCGCGAAGGCGGGGTTACGGCGCGAGGAAGCGGCCATTAGGGAACCTCGTTGGGCAGGATCGTCGTCATCACGGTTCGGCCCGGCGCGGGAGCGGGGAAGCATCGTGTCGCCGCCATCCGACTCGCCCGGGCAACCCCCGGCGACCGGGCCGGGAGCGTCCCTTAAGATCGTCTCCCGGCCGGTCGGTTCAAGTCCCGGCTTCATCGTCCGAAGCGCAGGTCCGGTGGCACGGTCCGGGTGGTCCATGCGCGAGGGCGGTGGCGAGACCCGCCTTCAGCCGAGGAGCAGGCGCACCACGCCGACCACGACGACGCCGGCGGCGGCCGAGAGCAGGCCGACGAGGCGCATCCGCTCCATCGGGGTCTGCGAGGCCTCCTGCATCGCCCGGCGCATCGCCGCCGGGAAGGCGGCGCAGAGCAGGCCCTCGATGGCGAGCGCGAGGCCGAGGGCGGCGACGAGATCCTTCACGGCCGGATCTCCCTCACGGCCGAAAACCGCGCGGACGCCCGCAAGCGGTCCCCGTTTCCCGTGGCCCTGTTCCCTCCTGCGGTCGCATTGTCTCATTCTCCGCCGCCCGGCCGGCCGCGAGGCCCGCCGTCACAACAATGCGCCCCGCCGGGGCGGGGCGCTCAGGTATCGTCAGGTGTCGGTCCGCAGCGGAGACCGCCGGCCTACTGGCCGGCCGCCGGGGCCGTGGCGGGGCGTGCCCGCCCTTGCGGATCGTTGAAGTAGCGGAAGAACTCCGAGCCGGGGCTGATCACCAGCCGGGTCTCGGGTCCGCTCAGGCCCTTCTCGTAGGCCTGCATCGACCGGTAGAAGGCGAAGAAGTCCGGATCCTGCCCGAAGGCGTCGGCGAGGATGCGGTTGCGATCCGCTTCGCCCTGGCCGCGGAGCTGGTCGGCCTTCTGGTTCGCCTCGGCGATGAGCACCGTCACGTCGCGGTCGGCCCGCGCCTTGATGGTGGCCGCCACCTGGGCGCCATTGGCGCGCAGGTCCGCCGCCTCGCGCTCGCGCTCGGTGCGCATCCGCTGGTAGACGGCCTGCGAGTTCGCCGCCGGCAGGTCGACGCGGGTCAGGCGCAGGTCGATAATCTCGATGCCGAGATTCTTCGCCTGCCGGTTCACCTCTTCCTGGATGCGGTTCATCAGGGCCTCGCGCTGGGTGCGCACGATGGCGTCCCGCGAGGCGCTGGCGAGCACGTTGCGCATCGCCGCGTTGGTGAAGCTGCCCAGGCGCTGGTTGGCGACCTGGATGTTGTTCACCGACTGGTAGAAGCGCAGCGGATCGCTGATCTTGTAGCGGGCGAAGGCGTCGACCTCAAGGTTCTGCCGGTCGGCTGAGAGCACGGTCTGCACCGGCAGGTCGAGGTCGAGCAGCCGCTTCTCGAACAGCGTGATGCTCTCGAAGAACGGCAGCTTGAAGTACAGGCCCGGCTTGTCGGTGCCGGCCTGGTTCAGCACGGTGCGCACCCGGCCGAATTGCAGCACCAGCGCCTGCTGTGTCTGGCTCACGGTGAAGGCCGAGGCGTAGATCAGCACCAGGACGAGGACGCCGAGGACCACGAGGCCGGTGCGAAGGACGTTGCCGTTCATCGCGCGCTCCCCTGGGCCGGACGGGCGGCATTGGCGAAGTCCTGCAGCGGCAGGACCGGCAGCACCCCGGCCGCCGTCGCGCCGGCGCCAGCGCCAGCCGCGCCGCCCTGGTCGATGATCACCTTGTTCACGCCGCCCAGAACCTTCTCCATCGTGTCGAGGAACATCCGCTCGCGGGAGACCGCGGGTGCGAGCTTGTAGGACTCATAGACCTCGCGGAAGCGCGCGGCCTGGCCGGTCGCCTCGGCGGTGGCCTGGGATTTGAACGCCTCGGCCTGCTGCAGCACCTGCGAGGAGCGCCCGCGGGCCTCCGGCACGACGCGGCTGGCATAGGTTTCGGCCTCGTTGCGGGCGCGGGCCGCGTCCTGCTGGGCCGCATTCACGTCGACGAAGGCCTGGCGCACCTCGGAGGGCGGGCTGACGCCCTGGAGCTGGACCACGTTGATCAGCACGCCGGCGCCGTAGGAATCGAGCGCCTTCTGGATGATCTGCTGCACCTCCTGCGCCACGCTCGACTGCTCGGTGGTCAGAATCGCCTGGATCTGGCGCCGGCCGACCACTTCGCGCATCGCGCTCTCGGCCACCGACTTGATGGTGCCCTCGGGGTTCTGGAGGTTGAACACGAAATCCTCGGCCTTGGCTGGGTTCACCCGCCACTGCACGTCGAAGTCGATGTCGACGATGTTGTCGTCGCCGGTGAGCATCAGGCTCTCCTCGGGCACGTCCCGGGAGCGCTGGGCGCCGGCGCCCGAGCGGTAGCCGACCTGGATGCTGCGCGACTCGCCGACATTCGGCTTCACCACCGCGCCGACCGGATAGGGGAAGTTGTAGCGCAGGCCCTCGCCGGACTGGCCGGTGTAGCGGCCGAACACCGTGTTGATACCGACCTGGCTCGGCAGCACCGTGTACCAGCCGGTCATCAGCCACAGCACCAGCACGACCAGCACCGCCAGGATCGCGCCCTTGGTGCCGACCGAGCCGCCGCCGGGAATCAGGGTCTTCAGCCGGTCCTGGCTGCGGCGCAGCAGGTCCTCGAGGTCCGGCGGCTGGTTGCCGCCGCCCGAGCCGCCGCCGCCGCCACTGCCGCCGCTCTGATTGCTCCAAGGCATGCTCGCCCACGTCCTTTCCCGGCCGGCACGCCCCGCGCTGTCTCTCGCGTCCCGCGCGGCACTCGCACTGCTCTGGTCTTGCTCCCCTGCGATATCGGCCGAGCCCCACGCGAAAGCAACCACCGGCGCCGGCCGAATTCTCAAGGTTTCTGCGATGGCCCGGGAGTTCCATCGCCGCACCCGGAATCCTGAGATGGTTTCCCGCTCTCGGACGTATCGTGCCCCGGCTGACGCACCAGCGTCACGAACCGGAAGCCGTGCTCGTCCTCGGGACCCGCCGGATGCGCCTCCGCAGTGACCTCGCCAAACGACGCGGGAAGCGCGGGAAAGCGCGCATCGCCCTCGGGCGCGGCGTCGACCTCGGTGAGGTGGATCCGGTCGGCATGCGGCAGGGCCAGCGCGTAGATCTCGGCCCCGCCGGCCACCATCACCTCCTCCACCGAGCCCGCCAGCCGCAGGGCCTCGTCCCATCCGGCCGCCGCTTCAGTGCCGGGCGCCTCCCAGGCGGGGTCGCGGGTCAGCACGATCACCCGGCGTCCCGGCAGCGGCCGGCCGATCGAGTCCCAGGTCTTGCGCCCCATCACCACCGGCTTGCCCATGGTGAGGGCGCGGAAGCGCCGCAGGTCGCTGCGCAGGCGCCAGATCAGTGCATTGTCGCGACCGATGACGCCGTTCTTCGCCACGGCGACGATGAGGGTGATGCGGGGAGGGGGCATTCTCAGACCGCCACCGGCGCCCGGATCGCCGGGTGCGGGTCGTAGCCCTCGATGCCGATGTCGTCGTAGCGGAAATCGAACAGCGAGCGCACCGACGGGTCGAGATGCAGGCGGGGCAGCGGGCGAATCGCGCGGGAGAGCTGCTCGCGCGCCTGGGTGATGTGGTTGGAATAGAGATGCGCGTCGCCGAGCGTGTGGACGAAGTCGCCCGGCGTCAGGTCGAGCACCTGCGCCATCATGTGGGTGAGGAGCGCGTAGGAGGCGATGTTGAACGGCACGCCGAGGAAGGCGTCGGCCGAGCGCTGGTAGAGCTGGAGCGACAGCCGCCCATCCGCGACGTAGAACTGGAACAGGCAGTGGCAGGGCGCGAGCGCCATGCGGTCGAGGTCGGCCGGGTTCCAGGCCGAGACGACGAGGCGGCGCGAATCCGGGTTGCGGCGGATCTCGTCGAGCACCCAGGCGATCTGGTCGACGCTGCCGCCGTCGGGCTTGGCCCAGGATCGCCACTGCCGACCGTAGACCGGGCCGAGGTCGCCGTGCTCGTCGGCCCACTCGTCCCAGATCGTCACGCCGTTCGATTGCAGGTAGGCGACGTTGGTGTCGCCGGCGAGGAACCACAGGAGCTCGTGGATGATCGACTTCAGGTGCAGCCGCTTCGTCGTCACGAGCGGGAAGCCTTCCGCGAGATCGAAGCGCATCTGGTGGCCGAACACCGATAAGGTGCCGGTGCCGGTGCGGTCGTGCTTCTCGACGCCGTCGTCGAGGATGCGCTGGAGGAGGGCGTGGTAGGGGCGCATGGCGGACATCCTCCGCGTGAAAACGACCCGGGGCACCGTTCGGCGCCCGGCGGGCTTCCAAAGACTCTGAGCGGGGAGGCGGTGTCCCGCTCCGGCCGCGTAGCCCGGCAGGATAACGCGGGTCTGGCTGGAATCGCAGCGCCCGGGACGCGGAATCAGCCGGTACTCCACACCCGCGCCAGGATCACGGCGCCGTTGCTTGCCGCATGGAGCGCGATGCAGGGCCACAGGCTGCCGGTCCACAGCCGCATCAGTCCCAAGGCCACCCCCAGGGGCAGGACCGAGACCGGCTGAAGCAGGCCGCGCTCGGCGTGGCAGAGTGCGAAGACCGCGGCGCTGACCGCGACCACGGCGGCAGGGGACAAGAGACGGGAGAGGCGCCCGAACAGGTCGCCGCGAAACAACATCTCTTCCGCCAGCGGCGCCAGCACCACCAGCCACAGGATCCAGCTCCAGAGCACCCCGCCGGTGAGGGAGGGCGACAGCCGCCAGGCCCGGACCGGCGCCTGGCCCGTGAGCAGAAGCAGCAGGGCGGTGCCCGCGACCTGGAGCGGCGGCCAGAGCAGGACCAGCAGCACCGCGCGCCGCGACAGGGCGGGGCGGGTAAAGCCGAGGCGCCGGCCCAGCCGGATCCGGCCGGCGAGGACGAGGAGCGCGAGCGCGGCATGCGGCAGCACCGTCAGAGCGAGCAGCGCCCGCTCGCTGCTACTCAGGGACGGGAACGGCAGCAGGCCGGGCGGCGGGGCCGGCAGGCGACCGATCGCCGCGACCGCCCCGTAGGAGAGCCCGAACGCGGCCACCTGCAGGACCAGCGCCCACAGGATGGCGACGGCGACGCCGAGCCAGGGACGGCCTTGGGGATGCGTTTTCGGGCCCCCGGAGGCTGGCGTCGGCGCATCACATCGCGAAACGGTCACAGAATGGCGCGCGGCGGGCTTCAAAAGCGGCACGGGACCCTCTATATTCGCCTTGCCGGTCGCGAGGCCGGCTATGGCGATAAACGTTCTTCGGAATAAACCTATCGGACCCGGGGGCGGTACCCGGCGCCTCCACCCAAGCCCGGAACGGCCCGTTCGGTTCGGGCTTCGGCGGGGGCGAAATAGGATCGACGAGGGCGTAAAGGTTGAGCTTTCGCTCGGCATGGTTCCGCCGTAATCGGGCCAATGCAATAGTTGCCAACGACAACTTTGCTCCGGTGGCGGTGGCCGCGTAAGCGGTCCCCAAGACCAAACGAAGTCCTACCGGGTAGCACCGAATAGGCGGGGTTCGGAGGCACCTGGCAACAGAAGCCTCCACTCGAATTCCCTCCCCGCGAGCGATGCGGCGCCAGGCAACGGTTGATGGCAGACGATCTGATTCGCTACGATCTCCTGGTGCAGGATGCCCTGCGCAATGTCGTGCGCAAGGTGCTGGGCGATGCGGCGCGCGACGGCTTGGCCGGCGAGCATCACTTCTACGTCTCGTTCCGGACCGACTATCCCGGCGTGCGGATCTCGCAGCGCCTGCGGGAGAAGTACCCGCAGGACATGACGATCGTCCTCCAGCACCAGTTCTGGGACCTCGGCGTCACCGAGCACACCTTCGAGGTCGGGCTGTCCTTCTCCGGCGTGCCGGAGCGGCTGCTGGTGCCGTTCGAGGCGGTGACCGGCTTCTTCGACCCCTCGGTGCAGTTCGGCCTCAAGTTCGAGCTCAACGACGGCACGGCGACCAGCGAGGACGCGGCCCCCGCCGGCACCACCTCCCTGCGGGCTATCCGCGGCGCCGGCTCCGAGCCGAGCGAGGCGCAGCCGAAGGTCCCGGCGATCGGCAGCAACCTGCCGAAGATCGTGCCCGCGGCGAAGGCCGAGGCCAAGCCGGCGGCCAAGGACGCCTCGCCCAAGGACGATTCCGCGGCCGAGCCGAAGGCCGACGAGGCCGCCGATCGCACCGACGCCCCTCAGGAGGGCGCTTCGGTGGTCAGCCTGGACGCATTCCGCAAGAAGAGCTGAGCTTTACGCCTGGATTGATCCGGGATCCGCTGTGCAGTCCGGGACCGACGCAGCTTTCGCCAATATCATTGGACAAGCCAACAGGCCCTCATCGTGAATCGATGAGGGCCTGTTGGCTTGTTGCGTCGATCGATCCTGCGCACGGAGAGTTCGCTCTCTGCGTCATCCCGGGGCTCGACGAAGGCGAGAACCCGGGATGACGATGGCGGATGCAAAATCCGCCGGTGAGTGCAAACGGGCTCCGACCGCCGTTTTGGCCGCGTGAAAGCCGGGTGATAGTCCGGCCCGTGCGACCAGCACCTGTACACCTCTCCCCATAGGGGAGGGGGATCGCACTCATCGGTGTCGGATCAGACGAAACCGTGGGGCGACGGATCGAGCGGGACCGCCGGGCCTGACGCCCGGCGGTCCCGCCCCGCCTCAGCCCGCCTTCGCTGCTCCCGCCGCGACCGCCGTCACCGCCGTCATGTTGACGATGCCGCGCACGGTGGTGGTGTGGGTGAGGATGTGGACCGGGGCGGCGGCGCCGAGCAGGATCGGGCCGACGCTGATGCCCTGCCCGGCCACCACCTTGAGGGCGTTCAGGGTGATGTTGGCGGAGTCCAGGTTCGGCATCACCAGGAGGTTGGCCTCCGCGGTGAGGCGCGACTCCGGAAACACCCGCTCCATCAGCGGCCAGCTCAGCGCCGCGTCGGCCTGCATCTCGCCCTCGACCTCGAGGTCCGGCGCCCGCTCGGTGATGAGCGAGAGCGCTGTGCGCATCTTCTCGGCCGAGGGGTTGCGGGCGGTGCCGAAGCTCGAATGCGAGACGAGCGCGACCCGCGGGGTCTGACCGAAGCGGCGCATCTCGGCCGCGGCCAGGAGCGTCATGTCGGCCAGTTCCTCCGCGCCCGGATCGAGGTGGATGTAGGGGTCGCAGATGAACAGGGTGTGCCGCGGCAGCTGCAGGAGGCTCATGGCGGTGAGCGACTTCACCCCCGGCGCCATGCCGATCACCTCGCGCACGTGGCGCAGGTGGCTGTGATAGGAGCCGGTACCGCCGCAGAGCAGGCCGTCGACCTGGCCGAGCGTCAGCAGCATCGCGCCGACCAGCGTCGGGTTGCGGCGCGCTTCCGCGAGCGCCACCTCGCGCGACAGGCCATGGCGCTTACGCTGAGCGTAATAGCCCTGCGCGGCCTGAGCCTGGAACGCCTCGTCGTCGAGGTCCTGCACGTCGACGTCGCGGCCGACCTCGATGCGCAGCCCGAGCGCCTTCATCTTATCGGCGATCACCTCGCGACGGCCGACCAGCACCGGGCGGGCCAAGTCCTCGTCGACCACCACTTGCGCGGCCCGCAGCACCCGGTCGTCCTCGCCCTCGGCGTAGGCGACCCGGGCGCGGGCCGCCTCGCTCGCCGCGGCGAAGACCGGCTGCATCACCGTGCCGGAGGTGTAGACGCGGGTCTCCAGCGAGCGGCGATAGGCCTCGACGTCGAGCATCGGCTTCGTCGCGACGCCGCTCTCGGTGGCGGCAAGCGCCACGGCGGGCGCGACCTTGGTGATCAGCCGCGGGTCGAACGGGCGCGGGATCAGGTAGTCGGGGCCGAAGGCGATGTCCTGCGTGCCGTAGGCCGCCGTCACCACGTCCGACTGCTCGGCCCGGGCGAGTTCGGCGATGGCGCGCACCGCGGCGAGCTTCATCTCCTCGTTGATCGTGGTCGCGCCGACGTCGAGAGCCCCCCGAAAGATGAACGGGAAGCACAGGACGTTGTTGACCTGGTTCGGATAATCCGAGCGGCCGGTGGCGATGATCGCGTCCGGGCGCACGGCCTTGGCGGCCTCGGGCCGGATTTCGGGCTCGGGATTGGCCAGCGCCAGGATCAGGGGCTTGTCGGCCATGCCCTTGACCATCTCCGGCGTCAGCGCGCCGGCGGCCGAGAGGCCGAGGAAGATGTCGGCGCCGGGCACCGCGTCGGCCAGCGTGCGGGCTTCCGTGACCTGGGCGTATTCCGCCTTCTGGGCGTCGAGGTTGTTGCGGCCCTGGTAGATGACGCCGCGGCTGTCGGTGACGAGGACGTTCTTCTTGTCGAGGCCGAGGCTCACCAGCAGGTTGAGGCAGGCGATGGCGGCGGCACCCGCGCCCGAGCAGACGACGCGCACCTCGCCGATCTTCTTGCCGACCACTTCGAGGCCGTTGAGGATCGCGGCGGCGGCTATGATCGCGGTGCCGTGCTGGTCGTCATGGAAGACCGGGATCTTCATCCGCTCGCGCAGGCGGGTCTCGATCACGAAGCATTCCGGCGCCTTGATGTCCTCGAGGTTGATGCCCCCGAAGGTCGGCTCCAGGCTCGCGATGATGTCGACGAGCTTGTCCGGATCGGTCTCGTCGATCTCGATGTCGAACACGTCGATGCCGGCGAACTTGCGAAAGAGGCAGCCCTTGCCTTCCATCACCGGCTTGCCGGCGAGCGCCCCGATATTGCCGAGACCCAAAACCGCGGTGCCGTTCGAGATCACCGCCACGAGGTTGCCGCGGGAGGTGAGCTCGGCGGCCTGGGCCGGGTCCTTCTCGATGGCGAGGCAGGCGGCGGCGACGCCCGGCGAGTAGGCGAGCGCGAGGTCGCGCTGCGTGCTCATATCCTTGGTCGGCAGCACGGCGATTTTGCCGGGCGTCGGGAAGCGATGGTAGTCGAGGGCGGCCTTCTCGAGTTGCTCGTCCATGGCGTGTCCTCCTGATGTGCGTACGGGATGGCGGAGCGCGCCGAGGCGCGCGGGGTCATTTCCCGGCCGGCGCCTTCGTCGGGCGCCGATCGGGATGGGAACGCTCAAGGTTCGGGTCTGATCCCGCTCGTTTGTAGCGGGCAGAAGTGTTTACGGGCGCGAGAACGCCAGGGCTAGGACGCGTAGCCCCGACCCAGCCGCCTGTTGCGCAAGCCACTATGCTGACGTTTCGATGGTCGTTCGAAGATGAAGCGCGGGACCTCCCTCTCCCGTGTGGGAGAGGGGTCGGGGGTGAGGGTGCTACGGTTCCGCAGAAGGCGCCGACCGTTCCGTTACCAGCACGACTCTCTCAGGATTACACTGAAGCGTGTCACCCTCACCCCTACCCCTCTCCCAAACGGGAGAGGGGGGCCCGCGCTTTATTTGATGAGTGTCTCGTGGGACGGCGGCGATGCCGCCGCCTCACACCAAGATGATCACCTCAATGCGCCTTCTTCTTCGGCATGTAGAGGTCGGTGATCGTGCCCTCGAAGGCCTCGGCCGCCATGCCGACCGTCTCCGACAGGGTCGGGTGCGGGTGGATGGTCAGCCCGATATCCTCGGCATCCGCCCCCATCTCGATGGCGAGCGCGGCCTCCGCGATCAGGTCGCCGGCCGAGGGGCCGACGATGCCGCAGCCGACGATGCGGTTCGACTCCTCGTCGAACAGCACCTTGGTCAGGCCCTCGTCGCGCCCGAGCGACAGCGAGCGGCCGCTCGCCGCCCAGGGGAACACGCCCTTGCCGACCTTGATGCCCTTGGCCTTGGCCTCGGTCTCGGACAGGCCGACCCAGGCCACCTCCGGATCGGTGTAAGCCACCGACGGGATCACCTTGGCGTCGAAGAACGAGTTCTTGCCCGCGGCCGCTTCCGCCGCGATTTTGCCCTCGTGCACCGCCTTGTGGGCCAGCATCGGCTGGCCGACCACGTCGCCGATGGCGAAGATGTGCGGCGCGGTGGTGCGCATCTGCTTGTCGACCGGGATGAAACCCCGTTCGTCCACCGCGACGCCGGCGGCCTCGGCGCCGATCAGCTTGCCGTTGGGACGGCGGCCGACCGAGACCAGGATCTTGTCGAAGGTGTCGGTCGCCGGGGCCGAGCCGCCCTCGAACGTCACCTTGAGGCCTTCCGGCAGCGCCTCGACGGCCGTGACCTTGGCCTTGAGGTGGATCGCCTCGTACTGCTTCGAGATCCGCTTGAACAGCGGCGTGACGATGTCCTTGTCGGCGCCCGGGATGATCTGGTCCATCAGCTCGACGATGGTCACCTTGGACCCGAGGGCGTGGTAGACCGTCGCCATCTCGAGGCCGATGATGCCGCCGCCGATGACGAGGAGGCGCTTCGGCACCCCGTCGAGCTCCAGCGCCCCGGTCGAGTCGATCACCCGCGGATCGTCGTGCGGGATGAACGGCATCTTGATCGGCTCGGAGCCGGCGGCGATCACCGCGTTGTCGAAGCCGATGATCGTCGTCTTGCCTTCGTGCTCGACCTCGATCTGGTGCGGGCTGACGAAGCGGGCGGTGCCGGTGACGACGGTCACCTTGCGCTGCTTGGCCAGCCCCCCGAGGCCGCCGGTCAGGCGCTTGACCACGCCCTCCTTCCAGCTGCGGAGCTGGTCGATGTCGATCTGCGGCGCGGCGAAGCTGATGCCGTGCGAGGCCATCGCCTGGCTCTCGTCGATCACCTTGGCGGCGTGGAGCAGGGCCTTCGAGGGGATGCAGCCGACATTGAGGCACACCCCGCCGAGGCTCGGCCAGCGCTCGACCAGGATCACCTTCTTGCCGAGGTCGGCGGCGCGGAACGCCGCCGTGTAGCCGCCGGGACCGGCGCCGAGCACCAGCACCTCGGCCCGCATCTCCTCGCCGGAGACCGGGGCCGCGCCCTTGGGGGCGGGTGCCGCGGACGCGCCCTGCCCGCCGGCGGTGGCGGGCGAGCCGTAGCCGGCCTGGCCCGCACCCGCCGCGAGCGACGAGCCGCCCGCTGCCGCGGGAGAAGGCGCTGCCTTGTCGGCGACCGCCGGCTTCGCTTGCCCGGCCGCGGCCGCGCCCTCCAGCACCAGCAGCAGGTCGCCTTCCGTGACCGTGTCGCCGGGCTTGACCTTCACCTCCACGACCTTGCCGGCCACGGAGGAGGGGACGTCCATGGTCGCCTTGTCGGATTCCAGGACGACGATGGTCTCGTCGACGGCGATCGTGTCGCCGGCCTTGACCAGCACCTCGATCACCGGAACGTTCTTAAAGTCGCCGATGTCCGGCAGACGGACTTCGTTGCTCATCGGATCACCTCGCGGTTTCGTTCGTCAGACGACGAGGCGCCGGACGTCCTCGAGGACGTGGGCGATGTGGCGGGTGAAGCGCGCGGCCAGCGCGCCGTCGATCACGCGGTGGTCGTAGGAGACCGAGAGCGGCAGCATCAGCCGCGGCTTGAACTCGGAGCCGTTCCACACCGGCGCCATCTTGGAGCGCACGACGCCCAGGATCGCGACCTCGGGGGCGTTGACGAGCGGCGTGAAGCCGGTGCCGCCGATGCCGCCGAGCGACGAGATCGTGAAGGTGGCGCCCTGCATGTCGCCGCTGCCGAGCTTGCCGTCACGGGCCTTCTTCGACAGCGAGCCCAGCTCCTGGCTGATCTCGACGATCCCCTTGCGGTCGGCATCCTTGACCACCGGGACGACGAGGCCGTCCGGCGTGTCGACGGCGACGCCGATGTTGTAGAACTTCTTCAGGATCAGCGCGTCCTTCTCGGGGTTCAGCGACGAGTTGAACTCCGGGTGCTGGCGCAGGGCCGAGACCGCGGCCTTGATCAGGAACGACAGCAGAGTGACGCGGTAGCCTTTATCCTTGCCGGCGGTGTCGAGTTCCTTGCGGTAGGCATCGGTCTCGGTGATGTCCGACTCGTCCGAATGGGTGACGAGCGGCACGTTGAGCCAGGCGCGGTGCAGGTGCGGGCCGGAGATCTTCTTGATCCGCGGCAGCGGCCGGATTTCGGTCGGGCCGAACTTCGAGAAGTCGACCGCCGGGATCTCCGGGATGCCCATGCCGCCGGTGGGGGCCGCAGCGGCCTGGGCGGCGGGAGCGGCGGAGCGCACCAGCGAGCCCTTCACGTCCTCCTTGGTGATCCGGCCCTTCTCGCCGGATCCCTTGATCCCGGTCAGGTCGACGCCGAGCTCGCGGGCGAGGCGCCGCACGGCGGGGCTCGCATGGACGTTCGAGAAGTCCGGCGCGGACGAGGCCGGGGCGGAGACCGGGGGAGCGGCGGGCTTGGCCGGATTCGGCTCCTGCTGCGGCATCAGGGCGGCGGTGTCCGCCGAGGGGGCGGCGCCGGCATTCGGGGTCGCGGCGGCCGCGGCGGCGGGGGCCTTCTCCTCGCCCTCGCCCTTCAGCAGCAGGACCGCGCTGCCCTCGCTCACCTTGTCGCCGACCTTGACCAAGATCTTCTCGATCACGCCGGCCGACGGGGAGGGCACCTCCATCGTCGCCTTGTCGGATTCGAGCGACACGATCGGGTCCTCGGCCCCGATGGTGTCACCCTCCTTCACCAGGATCTCGATGATCGGGATGTCCTTGAAATCGCCGATATCGGGGATCTTCACTTCGATCGACACTGCGCGCTCTCCCGAATTCTTTGCTATGCTTGACGCAGATAGGGCGTGGTCCGACGACGTGGACACCGGTTCGTCGCGGGGCACGCGGTTGAATCAAAGTCTTGGAGCAGTGCTCGACGGCAGGGCGATCGGGCGCCGCTCCGGTAGGTGACGGGCGCACGAGGCCGTCCCCTCCCGCTCAGCGGGAGAGGGGGCCTTGCGCGCGGCGAGGATCAGACCGTCCAGGGGGCCGGCTTCTCCGGGTTCAGCCCGTACTTGGCGATCGCCTCGGCGACCTTGGCGGCCGGCACGGCGCCCTCCTCGGCCAGGCTCTTGAGCGCCGCGACGGCGACCCAGTAGCGGTTGACCTCGAAGAACTCGCGCAGCCGCACCCGGTAATCCGAGCGGCCGAAGCCGTCGGTGCCGAGCACCTTGTAGCGCCCCGGCACGTAGGGGCGGATCTGGTCGGCGAAGAGCCGCATGTAGTCGGTCGCCGCGATCACCGGACCCTGACGGCCTTCGAGGCAGGTCTCGACGTAGGACTTCTTCTGCGGCTCGGTCGGGTGGAGCATGTTCCAGCGCTCCGCCGCCATCGCCTCGCGGCGCAGCTCGGTGAAGCTCGGGCAGGACCAGATGTCGGCCGAGATCCCGAAATCCTGCTCCAGCAGCTCGGCCCCGGCGATGACCTCGCGCAGGATCGTGCCCGAGCCCATCAGCTGGACCTTGAGCTTTCCGCCCGCCTTGCCCTCGCGGAACAGGTACATCCCCTTGAGGATCCCGGGCGCCGCCCCATCGGGCATGCCGGGATGCTCGTAGTTCTCGTTCATCACCGTGATGTAGTAGAACACGTCCTCCTGCTCGGCATACATCCGGCGCAGGCCGTCCTGCACGATCACCGCCACCTCGTAGGAGAAGGTCGGGTCGTAGGAGACGCAGTTCGGGATGGTGGCCGAGATCAGGTGGCTGTGGCCGTCCTCGTGCTGCAGGCCCTCGCCGTTGAGGGTCGTGCGGCCGGCAGTGCCGCCGATCATGAAGCCGCGGGCGCGCATGTCGCCGGCGGCCCAGGCGAGGTCGCCGATGCGCTGGAACCCGAACATCGAGTAGTAGATGTAGAACGGGATCGTCGGCGCGTCGGAATGCGAGTACGAGGTCGCGGCTGCGATCCAGGACGACATCGCCCCGGCCTCGTTGATGCCCTCCTGGAGCATCTGGCCCTTCTCGTCCTCGCGGTAATACATCAGCTGGTTGGCGTCTTCGGGCCGGTAGAGCTGGCCGACCTGGCTGAAGATGCCGAACTGCCGGAACATGCCCTCCATGCCGAAGGTCCGGCTCTCGTCGGGCACGATCGGCACGATGCGGTTGCCGATGTTCTTGTCGCGCAGGAGCGTGTTGAGCACCCGCACGAAGGCCATGGTAGTGGAGATCTCGCGGCCCGCGGTCTCCTTCAGCTGGGCCGAGAAGGCGTCGAGCGGCGGGACCTGCAAGGCCTGCGATTGCTGCCGGCGGGCCGGGAGCGGGCCGCCGAGCGCCTTGCGGCGGGCCATCAGATACTCGTGCTCCGGCGACCCCTCGGGGAAGCGGATGAACGGGATCTCGGCGATCTGGTCGTCGGAGAGGTCGATCTGGAAGCGGTCGCGGAACTGCTTGAGGACCGCCTCGCCCATCTTCTTCTGCTGGTGGGTGATGTTCTGGGCCTCACCGGCCTCGCCCATGCCGTAGCCCTTGACGGTCTTGGCGAGGATGAGGGTCGGCTGGCCCTTGTGCTTCACCGCCGCCGAATAGGCCGCGAAGACCTTGCTCGGGTCGTGGCCGCCGCGGGTGAGCCGCCAGATGTCGTCGTCGCTCCAGTCCTTCACCAGCGCGGCAGTCTCCGGGTACTTGCCGAAGAAGTGCTCGCGGATATAGGCGCCGTTCTTCGACTTGAAGTCCTGGTACTCGCCGTCGACGCACTCCTCCATCAGGCGCGCCAGCATGCCGGTGGTGTCGCGGGCCAGCAGCTGGTCCCAGCCCGAGCCCCACAGCACCTTGATGACGTTCCAGCCGGCGCCGCGGAAATTGGCCTCCAGCTCCTGGACGATCTTGCCGTTGCCGCGCACCGGGCCGTCGAGGCGCTGCAGGTTGCAGTTGATGACGAAGACCAGGTTGTCGAGCTTCTCGCGCGAGGCGAGCGAGATCGCGCCGAGGGACTCCGGCTCGTCCATCTCGCCGTCGCCCATGAACGCCCAGACCTTGCGGCCGTCGGTATTGGCGAGCCCGCGATGGTGCAGGTAGCGGAGATAGCGCGCCTGGTAGATCGCCATCAGGGGCCCTAAGCCCATCGAGACGGTCGGGAACTGCCAGAAATCCGGCATCAGCCAGGGATGCGGGTAGGACGAGAGGCCCTTGCCGCCGACTTCCTGGCGGAAGCTCAGCATCTGCTCCTCGGTCAGGCGGCCTTCCAGGTAGGCGCGAGCGTAGATGCCCGGCGAGGAATGGCCCTGGACGTAGATCAGGTCGCCGCCTCGCTCCCCCTCGGCGCCGTGCCAGAAATGCATGAAGCCGGTGTCGTACAGGGTCGCGGCGGACTGGAAGCTGGCGATGTGGCCGCCGAGCTCGGACGAGTCCTTGTTGTTGCGCAGGATGATGGCGATCGCGTTCCAGCGGATCGCCGAGCGGATGCGGTGCTCGATCACCCGGTCGCCTGGATGCGGGTCCTGCTTGTCGGCCGGAATAGTGTTCAGGTACGCGGTGTTGGCCGAGTACGGAACCGGCGCGCCCTTCTTGCGGGCGCCCTCGATGACCTGCTCGATGAGGAAGTGCGCCCGATCCGGGCCTTCGACCTCCAGCACGCCGTCGAGCGAGTCGAGCCACTCCTGGGTCTCGACCGGGTCGAGATCGCGACTGCGTTCCACGTTATCCTCCCTAAGGTCATACTCGATCGGCGGGTCGAGCTGCCGCAGGCGTCAGCATTGTTCGTGCCACCGCTATGCTTCCGCAACCCGACTGATATTGCAAGGGTTTAGCTCATCCGGCGGCGGTCGGGGTTCTGAGCATCCGCATCATCGTCGTCGCTGCAGTGCGGAAATCCGGAACCGCTCCCGAGCCGGCAAACGTCGGGGCTTCGACTGAGTTCAGGACTCGGACTTGGTCGGCGGGGTCGAGGAGGCGCCGAAGCCCTGCTGGAACATCTTGAGGAACATGTTCTGCATCTGGTCCGCGCCCTGGGGGAAGACAGTGAACCAGCTGCGCATGATTGCGTCGGGCGAGAAACGGTCCATCTCGGCCATCATGCGCCGCTCGACCTCGGCCATCACCGCCGCCTGCAGCGGCTCCACGTTGGGAAGACCCACGAACTGGCGTGCCTCGACCGGGGTGCAATCGACCTCGACGCGGAACTTCATCGCATTCTTCCTCCCGGCCCCCGCACCGAGCTTAGAGCACCTTTTGGGCCCCGAGGGAACCCGATCCGGGTGCAAAAAATGCGGTGAAATCAACGACCTAGTCTAACAAAACGGCGGCGGCCGCGCGTGGCGCGGGCGCTCCTCCACATACGACGAAGGTCGTATGCGCCCCCTCGACGATTCCGAGGGCATTGTAAAGCCACATTGTTACGGGTCCGGCATTCTGTAACCCGGAGTGGTGGACGATCCGTCGGCCCGAGGCTCCATCATCGACGGCACAGAGGCCGGACGGTCGGCCGCCCAGGGCGCTGCCGCGAGCCGGCGCTCAAGGAACGTCACCAGGGCCGTGACCCGGGCCGGCCGGGCGGGGCCCGGCGGCATCAGCAGGTTCAGCCCGACCGCCGGCGGCGACCAGCCCGGCATCACCCGCTCGAGCCGCCCGGCGCGCAGGTCGTCCCAGACCAGGAAGTCGGGCTGCACCGCGAGGCCGAAGCCCGCCCGCAGGGCCGGCGTCAGCGCGTCGGCGTTGTTCGCCCGCAAGCGCCCAGCGGGTGTCACCGTCACCTCGGCGCCGGTCGCGTCGTGGAAGTGCCAGCGCTCCGGGTTCGGCAGGTAGGCGTAGCCGAGGCAGGCATGGCCCGAGAGGTCGCGCGGGTGCTCCGGCCGTCCGGCCCGGTCGAGATAGGCGGGGGCAGCGACGAGCGAGCGACCGACGGCGCAGAGGCGGCGCAGGCGCAGGCTCGAATCGGCGAGCGCCGCGATGCGAAGGCCCAGGTCGAAGCCGTCGCCGACGAGGTCGACCTGCGCGTCGCTCAGGTGGAGGTCGACGGCGACCTCCGGATGCGCGGCGAGGAAGTCGGGCAGGAGCGGCGCCACATGGGCGAGGCCGAACGACATCGGGGCGGCGAGGCGCACCAGGCCCCGGGGCGTCGCCGATTGCGCCAGGGCCTCCGCCTCCGCCGCCTCGCCGGCCGCCAGGATGCGGGCGGCGCCGTCGAGGGCGAGGCGCCCGGCCTCGGTAAGGGCAAGCCGCCGGGAGGTGCGGTGCAGGAGCGAGGCACCCAGGCGCCGCTCGAGCCGGCTCACCGCCTTCGAGACGGTCGCCTTCGACAGGCCGAGCTCGGTCGCGGCGCGGGAGAACGACGCGGTCTGGGCCACCCGGGCGAAGATCGCCCAGGCCTCGAAATCGGGCAGCGCCATGAGCCGTTTCCGGAAACGATGGGTTTCGATTGTTTCTATTTCTGACCGCCAGGGCAACCCCTAGATTGCCCTCATCGCGGCGACGTCGGCAGCTTCCCCCGCCGGACCGCCCACCGGGAGTTCCCGACCATGACGACCACGATCTCCAGCGGCCTGCACCACGTCACCGCCATCTCGGGCCCGGCGCGCCGCAACCTCGACTTCTATACCCGCGTCCTCGGGCTGCGCCTCGTCAAGAAGACCGTCAACTTCGACGATCCCGGCACCTACCACCTGTATTACGGTGACGCGGACGGCGCGCCCGGCACGATCCTGACCTTCTTCCCCTGGGAGCACGTCGCCCCCGGCCGGGTCGGGGTCGGGCAGACCGAGGAGACGGCGTTCCGGGTGCCGGCGGGCTCGATCGGGTACTGGACGCATCGCCTGGTCGCGGCCGGCATCGCCTTCGAGGCGCCCGCCAAGGTCTTCGGCGAAACGGTGCTGCCGTTCCGCGATCCCGACGGGATGCGCCTCGCCCTGGTCGGCGTCGCCGGCGCCGAGGCCGAGCCGGCCTGGGGCGGGTCGGAGGTGCCGGCCGAGCACGCGGTGCGGGGCTTCCACGGCGTGACCCTGATGCTGCGGGAGGCCGCGCCCACCGCCCGGGTACTCACGGAGGTGTTGGGCTGGACCGAGGCCGGACGGGAGGGTTCGCTCACCCGCTACACCGGCACGGCCGGGCTCGGCGGCTACGTCACCCTGCGGGAGGTCGGCGACTTCCTGCCCGGCCGCTCCGGCGGCGGCTCGGTCCACCACATCGCCTTCCGGGCGGCCGACGACGCGAGCCAGGGCGCGATGGCGGAGCGGGCTGGGGATCTCGGCCTCCAGGTGACCGAGCAGCGCGACCGCAACTATTTCCGCTCGGTCTATTTCCGCGAGCCCGGCGGCGTGCTGTTCGAGATCGCCACCGATGCGCCGGGCTTCTCCGCCGACGAGCCGGCGGAGGCCTTGGGCGAGGCGCTGAAGCTGCCGGCCTTCCTTGAGCCGCACCGGGCCGAGATCGAGCGGGTGCTGCCGGCGCTGGCGTGAGTTGGCAACGGGCCCGGGCCGGAGTGGCCCGGGCCGCACTGGAGCGGCGCCCGAGCGGGCGCCGCTCCAGCTCCTTGGTTGCACTGCATTGTCTGCGACGGACCGTTTCCACGTCCTCGGGCGACGCCCGTGCGTGGTAACCATCGGTTAAGCAAACATGGTTACCCAAGTCTTCCTGGATGTCTGGGAAGCTCGGGTCATGGTGGATCAGAACGACGTCGCCGGCGCGCCGGCTCCGGCCGGTGCGGCGGCGGCCCCTGACGGTACGGCGCCCAGCGCGGCCCCGGGGCCGGCCAAGCCCAAGTTCGCCGGCCTCCCCGGATTGCCGAAGCTGAAGACCACGACCCTCGCCGGGCTCCTCTGCGCGACTTGCCTCGGCGCGCTGGCGGGCGGCGGCACGGTGGCGCTGATGGGAGCCGTCCAGGGTGGTGGCTCCGGCATCCCGCAGGCCGAGTGGGCGCGTCTCGGCGGCCGGGTCGAGGCCGCCACCACCGAAGCCACCCGGCTCGCCACCGACCTGTCGCTCCTGCGCGACCGGACGATCCAGGCCCACGATTCCGCCGACAAGGGCCGCGCCGAGGCCGGCGCCCGCCTCGGCCAGATCTCCGAGCGCCTGGAGCGGTTGCAGCGCCAGGACGGAGACCTCGCGGGCAAGGTCGCGGCCGTGGCCGAGCGCCTGACCGCTCTCGCCGAGCGCCAGGAGCATGCCGACCGCGAGCAGGCGGTCCGCCTCAATGCGCTGATCGACAAGCTGGAGAAGCGCCAGGGCGCGGCGCCGGTCGCCGCGGCGCCGCTCGCGCCGAATCCGGCACCGATAGCGGCGGCTCCCGCAGCGGCCCCGAAGCACGTCGCGGCCGCGGAGCCGGCTCTGACCGGCAGCCTCCCTGACAAGACGACGGCCACGGCCAGGCCGGGCACCATCGAGGGCTGGGTGCTGCGCGATGTCTATGACGGGATGGCGATGATCGAGAACCGCAACCGACGCCTCGTCGAGGTCGGCCCGGGCGATACGCTGCCGGGGGCCGGTCGAGTCGAGGCGATCGAGCGCCGTGGCAGGTCCTGGGTCGTGGTGACCAGCAAAGGGGTGATCACCCCGCAGGCCTGGTAGGCGCCGCGCTCAGGCGTGCTGCAGAGCCGGCGCCGCCTGCCCGGTCGGAGCGGGGCCTTGCGCCGGCAGGAAGCCGGCGGCAGCGCGCCGGCGACCGCGGGCCTTGGCCTCGGTCCGGGCGGCCTTGCTGGGATGGAGAAGCTCGGCGAGGCGGGCGAGGCTCTCGGCGTCGTCGAGGTTCCGTGACTCGAAATCGGGCATGATTGTCCCCCGGGCGCGCGGCCCGTGGCTGGTGGGGGGTACGCATACTCACGCTTGAGAACCAGTAACGGTGAAGAACTTGTACAGTTCCGCACCGCGCGTCACGCTGCAAGAAAAAGTTTCGGCCCACCACCCAAAGACGGTATCCGCCCCTTGCAACACTGCCGGAGGGTCTAACCGCGCGCCGGCATGATCGGCGTGCGCCAACGCACGCCGGGCGTTGTGCGGCGCATGGTGATCGTGTGTGCGTTGCGGTGTAGCGAAACGGCGCAGCGCGTCGGACGGCCGCGAATACCGAATCACTCGTGGGACGCTACACGCGAAACCTTAGCCGTTCGTGCCGAGGCCGAATGTCGGTTCGGTGCGATCCGGGGTGGCCCCATGGGCGACACCGCCGACGCCTTGCCGCGCACCCCAACCACGATCCACGCGAATCGGTTCCGCCGGCCTTGGCAAGCCTCTCCGGTCAGGGAAGGCAGCGACCTACCGGACGGATACGTCCGCGGCCGGCCCTGCCACCCTCCGCGTCATTCCGGGCTCCGCTGCACGGCCCCGGAATGACGCGAAGAGCATCAAGACTGTCGAGCAGGTCAAACAGGCTCTCAGCCCCGCGATTCCGACGCGGCGCGGGCCGACTGGGCCATGCGGATCAAGTCCCGCACGGTGAGTTCGTGGTGCTCGGGCGGCTCCGCCTCGGCCGTCCGCGGGGTGGCCTCGCGGGCCAGAATCGTGCGCTGCGTGCGCCGGGTGAGTCCGACTCGCCATGCCTGCGCCAACGCTATCATGGGCGCCCCTCCCGTGATCGTTCAATAAAAGCTAACAAACCTTCACTGTGCGATAAAGTCTTGACAGGGCGATTGTCGTCACAGCCGGGTCGGCAAGGATTGCCGCCCGGCCGGCCAAGCGCTTGCTGCTGCCTCGTTATTTGCGTGATGGCGACGCGCCGCGGATCGCAAGAAATCTGTCCTGACCTATGCTGATTCGCGCGCGGCCGGCGAATCGGCCGGCGAATCAGCGGGTGTCCTCGCGCAGGAGCTCGGTATTGATGGCGAAGGCCGCCATCGCGCCCTCGGCGGCGGCCACGATGGCGAGTTGGACCCGCCGCGAGGCGTCGCCGGCGACGTAGAGCCCCGGAACGTTCGTTTCCTCGTAATCGCCGGTCGGCACCGTGCCCTTGCGCGACAGGTCGCAGCCGAGCCGCTCGACGAGCGGGGAGGGAATGCACGGCCCGGTGGTGAAGAACAGGGCGGCGCAGTCGAAAGCCGTGCCGTCGCGCAGGCGCACCCGGGCGAAGCGTCCGTCCGAGCCCTCGAGCCGGGCAACGGCGCGCTCCTCGATCCGGATGCCCTGGCGGGCGAGGCGCTCGCGCTCCGGGGCACCGAGGTCGCAGGGTCCGTCGGTGAAGAGGGTCAGGTCGCGGCTCCAGGCGGTGAGTTCGAGGGCCAGACCCATTCCGGCTCCCTTGCCCGCCTCGCCCGGTCCGTAGACCGCGAGCGGCCGGTCGCGGTTCTCGTAGCCGTCGCAATAGGGGCAATGGTGGACGCCGTGGCCCCAGAACTCCGAGAAGCCCTCGATCGCCGGCAGGTCGGTGCGCAGGCCGGTGGCGAGGATCATCCGGCGGGCATCGGCCCGGCGCTGGTCGTCCATCACCACCCGGAAGCCGTCCGGCCGGCGCACTGCGTCGGCGACGCGCCCATCCCAGATCTCGACCGTGTCGTAGGCGGCGAGCTCCCGCCGCCCCTCGTCGCGCAAGGAGCCGGGGGAGAGGCCGTCGCGGCCGAGAAAGCCGTGCATGTGCGGCGTCACGGCGTTGCGCGGATGGCCGGCATCGATCAGCAGCACCCGGCGCCGGCAGCGGCCCAGGATGAGCGCCGCCGACAGGCCCGCCGGCCCGCCGCCCACGATGATCACGTCATGGATGATCGCGTCGTGCATGTCGCTGTCCCGAGAACCGTCACTCGGGAATAGACGCATCGGCGGCAGGCCGGGTTCGCCGCAGCATCAACGAAACGGGCGCTTGCGCGCCCTCTTGCAACGAAAAAGGGCGCTCGCGCGCCCCCTTCCGATCAGCGATGAGGCCGCTGGATCACGCCGCGGCGGTGCTGGTGGCGATGCCCTTCTCGGTGAGCAGCTGCTGCAGCTCGCCGGACTGGAACATCTCGCGGGTGATGTCGCAGCCACCGACGAACTCACCCTTGACGTAGACCTGCGGGATGGTCGGCCACTGCGAGAAGGCCTTGATGCCCTCGCGGATCTCCATGTCCTCGAGCACGTTCACGCCCTTGAACGGCACCCCGAGGTAGTTGAGGATCTGGGCCACCTGGCCCGAGAAGCCGCACATCGGGAATTGCGGCGTGCCCTTCATGAACACCACCACGTCCTGGGACTTGATCTCGGTCTCGATGCGGCTGTTGACGTCGGTCATGGGCTCTACCTTCCGTGTATGCCGTAGCTAGTGATGGTCGCACGGGTTTTGCAAGACCGCGGCAAGGCGCAGGAGCGCCCAGTCGAGGGTGAAGCTTTTCGCGACCAGTTCCTCGGGTGTGAAAGGGGTCCGATCGGGGAGGCCCGACACCAGCACGTCGCCGTGCAGCTCCAGGGCGGCTGCGGCATCCGCTACCGAGACTTGCCACAGGTCATCCCAATCGACTCGTTGGCGCATCGACGGGGCGTAGCGTCGCCGGGCCGTCGCGTGGAAAGCGATGATCTCGGCCCGCCAGGAGCGTGTCGATTGGGCACTAGGAGCAGACAGGTACTTGAGGACGTGGACAAGCATGACCCGAAGGGCGCTCTCGAAGGCCTTGATCTGCGAGAGACCCACAGCCTCAACCTCCTCGGCGATATTTTCCCAGTCGAGGACGTTCGAGAGGTCCGGGCGTGCCCCGAGAGCACGGAGGGCCGCCGCCTGCTGCTCCGCCCAGGCGACGACGTCTTCGTCGTAGAGGCTCGGCTGATCCGTGCGGATCTCGTCCATGCGGCGGCCCTCGGGGTATGGTTCAATCCTGCGGCACGCCCGTGGTCAGGGCAAGGGCGTGCAGCACGCCGCCCATGCGCCCCTGGAGCGCGCCGTAGACCATCTGGTGCTGCTGCACCCGCGACTTGCCCTTGAACGCCGCCGACACGACGGTGGCGGCGTAGTGGTCGCCGTCGCCGGCGAGGTCGCGGATCTCGACCGTGGCGTCGGGCAGGGCTTCCCGGATCATCGCCTCGATCTCGCGGGCATCCATCGGCATCGGGTCGTCTCCTAGTCGGACTCTGGTTGCTTCGACGATATCCGGGACAGGTGAGCCCGTTCGCTCCCGCCCGCAACCTCATCCTGAGGTGCTGCCGCTCGCGGCAGCCTCGAAGGAGGGCTCCAGTTGTCGCCGAGGCGTCTGGAGCCCTCCTTCGAGGCTCACTTCGTGAGCACCTCAGGACGAGGTCGAGAGTGGGATCAAGGGTTTATGCTGCGGCCTGCCTGAACCCTCAGGCCGCATCCACCGTGGGACCAGCCATATAGGTCGGCAGCCAGCCCTCGTGCGCCTTGCGCAGATCGTCGAGGCCGACGATCTCGTCGCCCGGCAGGGTCAGCGAATCGGCGCCAGTGACGCCGATCACCGCCGCGTCGATGCCCTGCGCGCTCGCGCTGTAGAGCAGGTCGGCGACCGCGTCGGGCTCCACCGCCAGGAGATAGCGGCCCTGGTCCTCGCCGAACAGGTAGGCGTGGCAGGGGACCGGCAGCGGGCATTCGGGCAGCACCGCGCCGATCTTGCCGGCGAGCGCCATCTCGGCCACCGCGACGGCGAGGCCCCCGTCCGAGAGATCGTGGACGGTGTCGACGAGCCCCGAGGTGATCAGCCCGCGCACGAAGTCGCCGTTGCGCTTCTCGGCGGCGAGGTCGACCGGGGGCGGCGCCCCCTCCTCGCGGCCGCAGATCGTGGCGAGGTAGGCTGACTGGCCGAGCCAGCCCTTGGTCGTGCCGATCAGCACCAAGGCGTCGCCGTCGCGCTTGAAGGCGATGGTGGCGATCTTGTTGACGTCGTCGACCACGCCGACGCCGCCGATCGTCGGCGTCGGCAGGATGCCGACGCCCTCGGTCTCGTTGTAGAGCGAGACGTTGCCGGACACGACCGGGAAGTCGAGGGCGCGGCAGGCCTCGCCGATGCCCTGGATGCAGCCGACGAACTGGCCCATCACCTCCGGCTTCTCCGGGTTGCCGAAGTTGAGGTTGTCGGTGACCGCGAGCGGGCGGCCGCCCACCGCCGTGATGTTGCGCCAGGCCTCGGCCACCGCCTGCTTGCCGCCCTCGACCGGATCGGCCTCGCAGTAGCGCGGGGTCACGTCGGTGGTGATGGCCAGCCCCTTCGGCCCGTCCTCGACCCGCACCACCGCGGCGTCGCCGCCGGGCTTCTGCACGGTGTTGCCGAGGATGAAGTGGTCGTACTGCTCGTAGACCCAGCGCTTCGAGCACAAGTCCGGCGAGCCGACGAGCTTGGCGAGCGCGTCGACGTTGCGCATCGGCGCCGCGACATCCTCCGCCTTGATCTCCGGCTGGTAGGCGTTCTGGCGGTGCGGCCGGTCGTAGAGCGGCGCCTCGTCGCCGAGTTCCTTGATCGGCAGGTCGGCGACGGTCTCACCGCCGTGCTTGATGACGAAGCGGAGCGTGTCGGTGGTGTGGCCGATGATCGCGAAGTCGAGGCCCCACTTCACGAAGATGGCCTCGGCCTCCTTCTCCATGCCGGGCTTGAGCACCATGAGCATGCGCTCCTGGCTCTCCGACAGCATCATCTCATAGGCGGTCATGCCGGGCTCGCGGGTCGGCACCGCGTCGAGGTTCAGCTCGACGCCGAGGTTGCCCTTGGCGCCCATCTCGACCGCCGAGCAGGTCAGGCCCGCCGCGCCCATGTCCTGGATCGCGATCACGGCGCCGGACTGCATCAGCTCCAGGCAGGCCTCGAGCAGCAGTTTTTCCGCGAAGGGGTCGCCGACCTGCACGGTCGGGCGCTTCTCCTCCGACGAGGCGTCGAAGGCGGCCGAGGCCATGGTGGCGCCGTGGATGCCGTCGCGGCCGGTCTTCGAGCCGAGATAGACGATTGGGTTACCGACGCCCGTCGCCGCCGCGTAGAAGATCGCGTCGGTTCTGGCCAAGCCGACCGCCATGGCGTTGACCAGGATGTTGCCGTCGTAGCGGGTGTGGAAGCCGACCGCGCCGCCGACCGTCGGCACGCCGAACGAGTTGCCGTAGCCGCCGATGCCCGCGACCACCCCCGAGACGAGGTGGGGCGTGCGCGGATGGTCCGGGGAGCCGAAGCGCAGGGCGTTGAGCGCCGCGATCGGCCGCGCGCCCATGGTGAAGACATCGCGCAGGATGCCGCCGACCCCGGTGCCCGCGCCCTGGTAGGGCTCGATGAAGCTCGGGTGGTTGTGGCTCTCCATCTTGAACACGCAGGCGAGCCCGTCGCCGATGTCGATGACGCCGGCATTCTCGCCCGGGCCCTGGATCACCCACGGTGCCTTGGTCGGCAGCGTCTTCAGGTGGAGCCGCGAGGACTTGTACGAGCAATGCTCGTTCCACATCGCCGAGACGATGCCGAGCTCGGTGATGGTCGGCTCGCGCCCGATCAGCCCGACGAAGCGCTGGTACTCGTCCTCGGTCAGGCCGTGCTGGCGCACGAGCTCGGGCGTGATGGAGACGTCGTTGCGGATCATGCGGCATCCTCTCGCCGGTCGGGCGGCCCTGCTGCCCGTGCGCTTAATGCCTGATGGGACCCGAAGGCAACTCGCGACGACGCGTTGGGCCGCTTGGTTATGCGGCTTGCACCGCCGCGGCCGCGTGCCGGCGCCGGCTGCGGCGCCGGCCGAGATAGAGCAGCAGCCCCGTCACCCCGAAGAGCGGCATCGCCAAAGCCGCCAGCATGAAGGCGATCCGGCCGGCGAGGCCGAAGAACCGCCCCTCGTGCAGGGCGAGCATGCTGCCGGTGAGCCGGGCGCCCAAAGGCCGCTCGGCGTAGAGGTCGCGGGATTCGAGGGTGCCGTCGGGCCGGAAGCGCCACTCGTCGCGGGCCTGGGGGTGAGCGGCGTCCGGCGCCACCGCGCGGATGCGGATCGTCTCGCCCTCGCGGGCGGGGGCGAAGGAGGCGGTGGCGTAGCGGCCGTTCGTGGCCGCCGCGAAGGCCGCGAAGGTGGGATCGAGGGGGGCGGGCGCGCCGTCCTTTTTCCCCATGCCCCGGGTGGGAGCCGCGGCGGCCGGGCGGCCGGTGAGGAGCATCGTCACCCCGTCGCGGTACCAGCCGTAGGACCACCACAGGCCGGTCAGCGCCATGACGAGGTAGAGCACCAGCACCCAGGTGCCGACGACCGCGTGCAGCGACCAGTACAAGGCCCGGCCGCGGCGGGCGAGCGCTGGCTTCAGCCAGATCCGCCAGTCGCGCCCCCCCTTCGGCCAGCGCAGGTAGAGGCCCGACAGCGCGAGATAGATCATCGCTAGGGCCGCGGCGCCGGTGAGGGTGCGGCCCCAGCCATCGCCGTTGCCGGGCAGCAGCAGCCAGCGGTGCAGCCGCCGCACGGTGCCGAAGAAATCCTCGCCCCGGGCCGGGCCGAGGATCCGGCCGTCATAGGGATCGACATAGGTCTCGGTGCCGCGGCCCGGCCCGTCGGCGAGCCGCACCCGTGCCGCGCCGTCCGGCGCGCCGCTCATGATCATCAGCGTGACGCGGCGCCCCGGCGCCTCCTCCGTCAGGCGGGCGACCAGCGCATCCGGCGTCAGGCGCGGAGCCTCCCGCACCGGGACGGTGACGATACCGGGGCTCATCAGGCCCGTGACTTCGTCCTCGATGCTGAGGATGCCTCCGGTCACCCCGACGAGCATCAGCACGAGGCCGGCGGTCAGGCCGAGGAACCAGTGGAGCTGGAACAGGACAGGCCTCACCGGCGGGCCCCCGGGGCGGCTGGGATCGCGGGCGCGGAGCCTGCCTCAGGCTGAATCATGATCCGTATTCCCGCGTCGCGCCCCGGGCTGATCGATCGCTGCCGCAAGATCGTCGGCCGATATCCTTCGTCGCGGTGACGCTTATGCCTCCGGCGAAGCGGGTGTCAACGATTCCGGTATGGATCGTGTGCGGGAATTCCTTTTAATAATTCCAGAAAGAGTGCGTCTGCAAGTCGATTTGCGAATTAGACTTTAGGGGCGGGCACATCTCACATGTAAGGAGCTAACAACAGCGATCGGGCGCAGTTTCGGCTTGACGAGTCTCTCTCCTGCGCCGGACTCTCACCCTCGGCAACGCGACGCCGGCCCTGACGGGCCCGAGACGATCGCGGCCGAGAGGAGAGGAAGCATGACGCCCATTCGCGAGGCGCTGCGTGGCGCCGTCGTCGCAATATCCCTATGCGGCCCGTTTGCGACTCCGGTTGTCGGCGCCGCCGCCGCGACCCTGGCGCTCGCCGGCCCGGTCCTCGCGCAGGAAAGCGTAAAAATCGCCTTCATCGATCCGCTCTCGGGCGGCGGCGCGCCGACTGGCGAGGCGGGCCTGCGCCACTTCCAGTACATGGCCGAGGTCCTGAACGCCCGCCAGAAGCAGTTCCGCTTCGAGGTGCTGGCCTACGACAACAAGGTCAACCCGCAGGAGACCCTGATCGCCGCCCAGAAGGGTATCGATGCCGGCGCCCGGGTGCTGGTGCAGGGCAACGGCTCCTCGGCCGCGGCCGCGCTCACCGACTTCGTCGCCAAGCACAACGAGCGCAACCCGACCCGCCAGGTCATCTACATCAACTACTCCGCCGTCGATCCGTCGCTGACCAACGAGAAGTGCAACTACTGGCACTTCCGCTTCGATGCCAATTCGGACATCAAGATGGAGGCGCTGACGAACTTTATGAAAACGCGGCCGGAGATCAAGAAGGTTTACCTGATCAACCAGGATTATTCGTTCGGCCAGTCGGTGCGGTCCCAGGCCCGCGCCATGCTGAAGGTCAAGCGGCCCGACATCGAGATCGTCGGCGACGAGGTGACGCCGCTGCAGAAGGTGAACGACTTCTCGCCCTACATCGCCAAGATCAAGGCGTCGGGGGCGGATGCGGTCATCACCGGCAACTGGGCTCAGGACATCAACCTGCTGCTCAAGGCCGCCGCCGAGGCCGGGCTCCAGGCGGGCTTCTACACCTACTATGCCGGCGGCACCGGCGGGCCGAGCGTGGTGCGCCAGACCGGGCTCGCCCACCGGGTGTTCGAGGTCTCGCAGGGCGCCGCCAACGAGGGCGATGCCGCCGCGCAGGATTTCGAGACCGCGTTCCGGGCCCGCACCGGCATCGGCTCGACCTATCCGCGCGCCTTCAACGCGATGAACGCGCTCTTGACCGCGATGCAAGAGGCCGGCTCGTCCGAGGCACGCAAGGTGGCGCCGAAGCTCGAGAATGCCCGCCTCAAGCCTTATATCGGCAGCGAGGGCACCATGCGGCCCGACGACCACCAGTACTTCCAGACGATGTTCGTTCACTCCTTCGGCCCGATGGAGCCCGGCATGCGCTTCGACGAGGAGGGCACCGGCTGGGGCTGGAAGATGGTCGGCCGTGTCGAGGCCAAGGACACGCTGCTGCCGACCACCTGCCGGATGGAACGGCCAAGCTAACAACCCATCTCATTCGCCTGACAGTTCTGACACCCTCCGCGTCATTCCGGGGCCGCGGAAGCGGAGCCCGGAATGACGCGGAGGGTGTGAGACCGTTGGGAGACAATCGGATAGGGGTCTGACGCTCGAGCGGATAGCGCTCCTAGGGAGCCCCATCCGCCTCGGTCAGCGCATCGAGGAACGCGTCGAGCATGGCGGCCGCGAAGGCCTCCATGTTGCCAGCGCGGTCGCCATGGCCGGTCTCGCGGGTCAGGCGGCGGGTGACGGGGCCGGCGACGGCGAGGCAGGTATGGCCGGCGGCGTCGCCGTAGCGGTTGCCGCTCGGCCCCGCGGCGCCGGTCTCGCACAGACCCCAGACCGCGCCGTGACGCTCGCGCACGAGGGCCGCCACGCGCTCGGCGTAGGGCTCGCTGGCGCTGCGCAGGCCCGCCATCCCGGCCTCGTCGAGCCCGATCAGGGCGTGGCGCGCCTGGGCCGTGTAGACCACCGCGCCGCCGAGATAGTAGGCGGAGGCGCCGGGCACGGCCAGGAGGGCTGCGGAAACGAGGCCGCCGGCGGAGGATTCGGCCACTGCGACGGTTTCCCGCCGGGCCGTCAGCCGGGCAGCGACGAGCCCAGCCCTCTCCATCAACTCGCGCAAGCGGCGTCCTCCTGCTAGGGGGACAAATCTAGCCGGTCGGGTCCTACTCCGCCAGCGCGCCCTCGTCGTCGCCGGTCGGCGCCAGCCGCACCCAGGCGTCGAGGGCCCGGCCGATGCCGAGGCCGACTAGGCCGCAGAAGCTCAGCGACAGGCCGATATGGAGGAAAAGGGACGCATCAGACATTGGACTCACCCGACTTGAAGGATCAGAGGTGAACCGCGAGAGGCTACGCCCCCCGTGGTCCCGGTTCATGGGCTCCCTGTGGCTTGGGGCGGTGCCAGAAGCACCACCTTCGAGGGTCGGCGGCGCCTGCTCGAGGGCTGGCAGCGCCTGCTTTGAGGGATGCGGGCATCCCGGTCAGGAGAGGTGTCGCACCGCCTTTAGGCGGAACGATGGTCCTGATGTGGCGCCAGGCTAGCCCGGGCCGGCCCCGATCGGCGGTGTGCTCCCGCACCTTGACCGTCCGGGCCATCACGCCCCCTCCGCGAGCACCCGCTCGGCGAGGGCGAGGCCGCTCAGGTAGGCGAACTCGACCCGCGGCCCGAGACAGCCGTCGCCGGCGAAGCCGAGGCCGGTCTCCGGCGCGAACAGGCAGGGCTCGCCCACAGCCCGCTCGACTGCGGCGTAGCGCCAGCGATGGACGGCGCGGTGACGGATCTCCCCGAGGGGGACGCGGTCGCGCAGGGCTGCGACCAGCCGCTCGGCGACGTCGTCCGCCGTGCGTTCGAGGTTGGCCCGCGACCAGGACGGGGCGGCATGCGCCACCAGCGTGATGCCGCCCTCACGCCCGGGCTTGCTGTCGTTCCGGGCGATCCAGGCGAAGATTGCCTCCGGGTCGCGGTCCTCGCGCACCGGGGAGCCCGGCAGGGGAGGGCCGTCATGCGCCAGCATCAGGGTCCAGCACGGGGCGTAGCGCACCTCGGCGACGCCCGGCAGGTCTTGGTCCGCGCTGGCAAGGAGCGCGAGGCTCTGGGACGACGGGCAGGTGAGGAGAACGTGCGAGAAGGGGGGCTCCGCCGCGAGGGCCGCGCCGTCGGTCTCCGTCAGGCGCCAGCCGCGCCCCTCCCGCACGAGGCGGCCGACGGCACGGCCGCAGCGCAGGTCGATCCCATCGAGGAGGTCGCGCGCCGGCGCGGACATGCCGGGCACCCCGACATGCCGGCCCTCGCCGCCCCAGGGGCCCGCGACGCCTCGCGCCGTCCAGTCCGCGATCAGGGCGGCGAAACGCGGGTCGCGGGCAGTGAAGTACTGGGCGCCATGATCGAAGCGTAGGGAATCGGGTCCGTGCCGCGTCGCCATCCGGCCGCCGGGGCCGCGGCCCTTGTCGATCACGACGACCCGCCGGCCCGCATTGCTCAACCGGCGCGCCGCCGCGGCGCCGGCGATACCCGCTCCGACGATCGCGATGATCCCGTCACCGATGGTCCCGTCCTGATCCAATCCCGCCGCTCCCGCGCTGTCGCTTCGTCATCAGACGCTGCGTCAACGCACGGCGATCCCTGTGGTGCCAATCAATCGTGCGAAATCTCTTATGGCGAAGCATGGAACCTGTCGCGACCCGCTTGAGGCCTCGAACTTGCACCGATAAGGCCACGCTTCACTTGACCCACCCGTCTCCTGCCTCTGAGGATCCCCGTTCCGTGCCGAACCTCGAAACCGTCGTGAGCGAGATCGCCGACGAGATGCGCCAGCGTCCCGACCGCGGCGAGGTGGCGCGCTACATCCCCGAACTCGCCCGGGTCGATCCCGGCCATTTCGGCCTCGCGGTGATCGCCGCCGACGGGACGGTGGCGGCGGCCGGCGATTGCGACGTGCCGTTCTCGATCCAGAGCATCTCGAAGGTCTTCACCCTGACGCTGGCGCTCGGCATGGTCGGCGACAAGCTGTGGCGGCGGGTCGGGCGCGAGCCCTCGGGCAGCCCGTTCAACTCCGTCGTCCAGCTCGAATACGAGCGCGGCATCCCCCGCAACCCGTTCATCAATGCCGGGGCGATCGCCGTCACCGACCTGATCCTGTCGCGCCACCAGCCGCGCGAGGCGCTCGGCGAGATCCTGCGCTTCATGCAGTTCCTGGCCCAGGACACGAGCATCACCATCGACGAGGCGGTGGCGGCCTCCGAGCAGCGCACGGGATTCCGCAACGTCGCGCTCGCCAATTACATGAAGTCGTTCGGGGTGATCGACAATCCGGTCGAGTACACGCTCGGGGTCTATTTCCACCACTGCGCCATCAGCATGACCTGCCGGCAGCTCGCGGTGGCGGGACGGTTCCTGGCCCATTCGGGTCGCGATCCCAGCACCGGCCTGTCGGTGGTGCAGGCCGAGCGGGCCAAGCGCATCAACGCCGTGATGCTGACTTGCGGCCATTACGACGGCTCGGGCGAGTTCGCCTACCGGGTCGGCCTGCCGGGCAAGAGCGGCGTCGGCGGCGGCATCCTGGCGGTGGCGCCGGGGCGTGCCTCGATCGCCGTGTGGGCGCCGGGGCTGGATGCCGCCGGCAATTCCCATCTCGGGCGTATCGCCCTGGAGCAGCTGACGAAGCGCCTCGGCTGGTCGATCTTCGGCGAGTAGGCGCGGCCCCGGCAGGGGCTTCGCCTCAGGCGAGGGCCGTGATCCCGAACGGTTACGGCTTGCGCGAGCGCTCCTCGCGGATTGCCTCGTCGTGGTAGCCGCCGCTCGCCGGCATGATCTCCGGGCCGCGCTCGCGCGCCGCCGGGTTCGGGACCGCCCAGTCGTTGCGGCCGCCGCGGCTGCGGCCGCCGGCCGGGAAGGCGTAGATCTTCGCGGAAGGGCGCGGGCCGGTGGTGCTCATCAGGGGGCCTCCCGTTGGGGGCCGCGCGGGCTCGCGACGGCCTCTGAGAACGTAACGAAGTGTGCCCGGTGAACGCGCTGTTTGACCACGAAAAAATCAATGGGTGGCTATAATTCGTGCATGCCCGCGCTTGCGCCGTCGCGCGAATTGGCGGGTGTGGCGCGCGCTTGAGCGTCCTGGCGTCCTGGCGCGCAACCGGGCAGGACGGATGGACCACTCGCGGGACAGGGGCTGCCGCTGGAGCGTCCCCCCTCCTACAGGTCGTCGAGAACGCCTCGCCGTTGCGATCGTTCCGCCCGCGGAGGGGGTTGGCACGGGACGTGCAAGCCAGGGGATGCCGCTGGCGGGTGATGGGCGCCGACGAGGAAGCCGGGCTCCATCGGAACCTGAAGAGAGACGCGAGATGACCAAATACAAGCTCGAGTATATTTGGCTTGACGGCTACACGCCGACCCCGAACCTTCGCGGCAAGACCCAGATCAAGGCCTTCGACAGCTTCCCGACCCTCGAGCAGCTCCCGCTCTGGGGCTTCGACGGCAGCTCGACCCAGCAGGCCGAGGGCAGCTCCTCCGATTGCGTGCTGAAGCCCGTCCGCCACTTCCCCGACCCGGCCCGCAGCAACGGCGTCCTGGTCCTGTGCGAAGTCATGATGCCGGACGGCAAGACCCCGCACCCGTCGAACAAGCGCGCCACCATCCTCGATGACGAGGGCGCCTGGTTCGGCTTCGAGCAGGAATACTTCTTCTACAAGAACGGCCGCCCGCTCGGCTTCCCCGAGACCGGCTACCCGGCGCCGCAGGGCCCGTACTACACCGGCGTCGGCTACTCCAACGTCGGCTCGGTCGCCCGCCAGATCGTCGAGGAGCATCTCGACCTCTGCCTCGCCGCCGGCATCAACCACGAGGGCATCAACGCCGAGGTGGCGAAGGGCCAGTGGGAGTTCCAGATCTTCGGCAAGGGCTCCAAGCGGGCCGCCGACGAGATGTGGATGGCGCGCTACCTGATGCAGCGCCTGTGCGAGAAGTACGAGATCGACATCGAGTACCATTGCAAGCCGCTCGGCGACACCGACTGGAACGGCTCGGGCATGCACGCCAACTTCTCGACCACGTACATGCGCGAGGTCGGCGGCAAGGAGTACTTCGAGAAGCTGATGGCGGCCTTCGGGGAGGCCCGTGCGGACCACATCGCCGTCTACGGCCCGGACAACCACATGCGGCTGACCGGCAAGCACGAGACCGCCTCGATCCACACCTTCAGCTGGGGCGTGGCCGACCGCGGCGCCTCGATCCGGGTGCCCCACAGCTTCGTCAACAACGGCTACAAGGGCTACCTCGAGGATCGCCGCCCGAACTCGATGGGCGACCCCTACCAGATCGCCTCGCAGATCCTGAAGACGATCTCGACCGTCCCGACCGCGGTCTCGGCCGCGGCCTGAGACTTTTCGCAAGGGGTGAGGGAATGAGCGGCGCGGGCCCGAAGGGGCCCGCGCCGTTTCGTATTTCACACTATTCCTGCAACCGGCAAAGCCTGAGTCGAAGCGAATTGCCGTGCCAGGCCGCCCTTTCCCGGACGACTGGAACGAAGTGGAAGGAGATCCGGGATCCAGCAGAGGACGGGCCGCGAAGCGGCTCTATCGATTGCACCGTTGCAGACACAAAGACGCTTCGCGACTTTTCACGCTGGATCCCGGATCTCCTTTCCGCTGAAGCTTCAGTCGTCCGGGAAAGGGGGAGAATCACGACGGCGCGCGAGCGGCGGGCCCGGTGTTTTTGCCGAAACGCACGTGCCGGCACCGCCTCACGGACTGAAGATCAGCGTCAGGTAGGTCAGGAACACGACGAGGTGTACCGCGCCCTCCAGCACCGTGGTGCCCTGGCGCGAGAAGGTGATGACGCTGAGAAGCAGCGTCATGGCGAGCACCGCCATCTCGGCGGGTGCGAGGCCCAGCACCACCCGCTGGCCCGAGATCAGGCCGATGCCGAGCACCGCCGGCACGGTGAGGCCGACCGTCGAGGTGACGGCGCCGAGGCAGAGGTTGATCGCGCGCTGGAGCTGGTCGCGGCGGATCGCCTTCACGGCGCTGATGCCCTCCGGGGTGAACACGATGGCGGCGATGATGACGCCGCCCAAAGCCGAGGGCGCGCCGAGCGCCTTGATGCCGTGGTCGAGGATCGCCGCCAGGCTCTTCGACAGGAGCACGATCGGCAGCAGGCTGGCCAGCAGCAGGCCGGCATGGCGCAGGATCGCGCCGCGGCCGGCATCCGGGTGGGGCGGCTTCTTCTCGACGGTGGTGCCCGGCGCGACGAAATCGGTGAAGAAGTCGCTGTGCCGGCCGGTCTGGAGCAGCAGGAAGATGCCGTAGAGCACCACCGTCAGCACCGAGAACGCCACCGCCTGCAGCGCCGTCAGCGAGCCGTCCGGGGTCGAGGTGGTGAAGTTCGGGAGGATGAGCGCGATGGTGGTGAGCGGGATGATCGCCGCCAGATAGGCGCTGGCGCCGTCGAGGTTGTAGTTCTGGCGGTGATGGCGCAGGCCGCCGAGGATCAGCCCGAGCCCGACGAGGCCGTTCATCACGATCATGATGACGGCGAACATCGTGTCGCGCCCGAGGGTCGGGGCCGCCTTGGCGCCGAGCATCACCGCGGCGACGAGCGCGACCTCGATGATCACGATCGACAGCGTCAGGATCAGGGTGCCGTAGGGCTCGCCGAGGCGGTCGGCGAGTTCCTCCGCCTCGTGCACCACGCCGAAGGCCGACCACAGGATGACGGAGAACAGCCAGGCGAACAGCCCCGCCGCCACCAGCGGCGCGTCGAGCCCCCCGAGCCAGCCCCCGCCGAACACCGCGAAGGCCGCCACCGTCGCCCATGCCACCCCGAGCCGCACGATCATCATCTGCCCGCCGATCCCCCTTGTTGCGCTGCCACAAGGGTAGCGCAGGAAGCGTGGGGGTAAAGGCTGGGTCAGCCCCGGTGCGCGAAGGCCCAGTACAGCTCGCGGGCCTTGCCGAACAGCGGCCCGGGCGCGAAGGTCCTTTCGTCGAGGGCGGTCACCGGCACCACCTTGGCGAAGTTGCCGACGGAAAAGACCTCGTCGGCGCCCATCAGGTCGTCGACCGTGAGGGTCCGCTCCACCACCGTGATTCCGGCCTCGCGCAAGAGCGCGATCACGCGGCCGCGGGTGATACCGGCCAAAAACGTGCCGTTCGGCACCGGCGTATGGACCACGCCGTCGCGGGCCATCAGCACGTTGGCGGTGGCGAACTCGGCGACGTTGCCCAAAGCGTCGCGCATCAGGGCGTTGCCGAAGCCGCGCGATGCCGCCTCCGCGATCGCCCGGGAACTGTTGGGGTAGAGGCAGCCGGCCTTGGCGTCGAGAGGGGCCGAATCCGGCGTCGGGCGCCGGAACGGCGACACGGTCGCGGTGAAGCCGGTCGGCGGCGGCATCGGCGCCTCGTAGAGGCACAGGCACCAGTTGGTCGAGGCCGGGTCCAACCGCACCGCGCCCCCCAAGCCCCCTTCGGCCCAGTACATCGGTCGGATGTAGAGCGCGGCGTCGGGCGCGAAGCGCGTGAGCCCGTCGCGCACCAGCTCGGCCCAGGTGCCCTCCGCCACCACCGGTTCGAGGCCGAAGGCGGCGGCCGAACGGTTGATCCGGGCGAGGTGGAGGTCGAGGTCCGGGGTCACGCTCTCGAAGGCCCGGGCGCCGTCGAACACCGTCGAGGCGAGCCAGGCGGCGTGGGTGCGTGGCCCCATCATCCGCACGTTGCCCGGGTGCCAGGCGCCCTCGAAAAACGTCCAGGTGTCCTCGGTGAAACGGTCGTCGGATCTCGTCGGCTCGGCCATCGCGCACTCCCAACCCTCGCGTCCCGCATGATCGCGCGCACCGGCGGGTGCTGTCCACGCGGGACGATCGTCCGGGAGAGAGGGAGGGGGTTGTCCGCGACGCGCGTCAGGCCAGGCTTGCGTCAGGCGACATCGAAATCGCCGGAGCGCCGGGCCAGCAATTCGAGGGTGCGGATCACCGCCATGCCGACGCGGTCGGCATCGAACATGCCGTCGTCGGTCGCCGGCTCGACGCCGACCGGGCCGACCTGGCCGCCGGGCGTGTCGATTACGACCTGATAGACGTCGCCCCGCAGGGCCGAGCGGGTGCGCACCAGGGATACGGCGTGCGTGCCGACCTCGCCGTAGGTCTTGATGTACTGCACGGGAGCGCTTGCAGCGGGTTTTCTCCCGTCCTTCGCTCGGGCCTTGGCCGCACGCTGGAAATCCGGACGGATGACGTTGTCCATCTGCCTCTCCCGCTGGTTGCCGTTTCAATCTGTCATGGCTGCTCTTCGGTTGGTTCGATCGTGCCGCCCAGCCCGTTGCCGGACCGGTCGGCGGCGATGGTCCCGCCGCGGCGCGTTTCCTCGCAATGTTCCGGCAGGGGGTCGGTTCCTGCCGAGCTTCATCACGTATTCCGGTATCGCATGGCCGGATTGCGTGCAGATTGCGCGGAATGTTGCGCGCGCTAGACGCAGCAATGCCGCCCGCGGCGGGAGCCGGGGCGGCACGAGGAGGAAACCGGACGGCGCGGAGGTGGGTCAGTCGTCGCGGTGGTGCCGGTGCATCCCCGGGTGATGGTGGGGCCCCATCGGCTGGGTCAGCATCGCGGCGCGCTGCTTCTGGGCCTGGTCGAGGGTGGCGTAGAGCGGCTGCGAGGCGTCGGCGAGCTTGCGCAGGGCGTCCGAGCGCGCCGCGAGGGCGTCGGCCCGGGCCCGGATCGCGTCGGGTGCGGCCTCCGCCACCGGATCGCGATCGCGTCCGCGCCGGGCCTCGCGCTGGTCGCGCCGGACCTTGGCGAGGGTGCGCATCGCATCCTCGACCGGCGGCCACAGCTTCTCCTGGTCGGGGGTGAGCTTGAGGCCGGCATGCAGGGCCGCGACGCGCGCGTCGGTGAAGGCTTGCAGGTCCTCCGCGCTGAGGCGGTGCCGGCCCTGCCTGTCGCCCGCATGGGCGACCTGCATCGGCTTTTGCGCGTCCGGCGCCTGCGCCAGGGCACTCCCGAGCATCCCCGCGCTCAAGAGACCCGCCAAGGCTCCGGTGGTGAGAAGGCGTCGCATGACTCGAAGGTCCCCGTGCGGCCGCCCGTCGGGCCGCCGAGGTCGCAGATTGCGCCCGGCCAGATGGCCCGGACCTCGCCGCCGGATTACGGTTTCGTCACCCGGCGCCGGTCGAGGACGTGGCAGACGACGATCACCGAGCAGAATACCGGCGCGACCGGCCTGGCGCCCGCTTGCCCACAGAGTCCCTGGCCGCTGCGCCCCTGCCCGCCCTCCGCGGCCGCGCGGAGTGGTCCGAAGAAGATCGTGGTCATCCCCAGCCTCTGTCGTCCCCACGCCCGTCCCGCCGAACACGGGCGGCGATCAGGGCCATGCCGATCATGAGCCCTGTCACCGGCAGACGACACGTTAGCGACGGTCGGCGTAACCTCACCGATGGACGTAAGCTGCGGGCGCGAACGGAGCAGGATGCCGGCCGCCCGGCCCGTGTCGCCTCCCGCCGGCGCCGCATGCCAGCCGAGGCGCTTCGCATGCGATTCGCGAAAGGCGACGCTGAAACCCCCTCTTTCGCCGTGACGTTAGTGCTTGCTCCCAGGGCGGCGATCGGTGGTGTCCCACACCCGAGAGCGTCCGCTGACCAGGGCGTCCACCGCGAAGAGCAAGGTGTCCCATGCATCGTCGTCTCGCACTGACCGCCATCGCCTCGGCCGTGGCGATCCCCTCCTTCGCCACCATGGCGCTCGCGCAGCTGCAGGGCGGCCCGACCGCGGCGGCGACCGGCAACAGCGGCGCCCGGATCGGCGAGGCCGAGGCCCGCGCCATCGCTGACACCCTCGCGGCCGGGTCGGCCTCCCTCGCGGCGAGCCGCGTCGCCCTCACCAAGGCTTCCGACGACGACGTGAAGCAGTTCGCGCGCTTCGAGGTCGCCGAGCAGGAGACCATCGCCGACGTGCTGAAGGCGATGCGCGATCCGACCCAGACCGCGTCCGGCCAGGTGAAGCCGCCGGCCGAGCCCGAAGTCACCGGCCAGCTCGATCCGAAGGGCAAGGCAATGCTGGACAAGCTCGACCAGGCCAAGTCCGGCAAGGCCTTCGACAGCGAGTACATCCGCGGCCAGATCGAGGGCCACCAGGCGCTCCTGAAGATCCAGGAGGCCTATCTCGCCAGCGGCAAGGACCGCGAGATGATCGGCGTCGCCAAGCTCGCCCGCGGCCAGATCCGCGAGCACCTGGCTCTGCTCGCCGACATCGAGAAGGACCTGAAGGACTGAACGAACGGATGCGCCCCCGGCCTTCGGGCCCGAGGGCGCATCCGTTCGTCCGGACCATCCCGGCTGGATCTCCCGATGAGCGCCGGAGCCTTTGCCCGGCGCTCGGGCTCGAGAGCCTACCCCTCGCCGCCGCCCATCATCCGCTGCATCTGGGAGAGCTGCGAGATGTGCAGCCGGATCAGCGGCAGGGCCCCGGCGGCGATGCGGCGCAGGGCCGGATCCTCGCCGCTCTGGGCGTAGGAGCCGTGGATCATCTGCGCCTCCCGGTGGCCCTGGAGCGAGGCGTTGACGAAGGCGGCGTCGTATTGCGGACCGCCCTGGAGGCCGGAGAGCTGCGCCTGGATCTGGGCCTTCTGCTCGTCCGAGGTCATGCCCCCGGGTGCTCCGCCGCCGGGAGCTCCGAGCACCCCGCCCACGGTGCCGACCGCCGCGCCGGCGACGCCGCCCGCGACCGCCAGCGGCGCCGCCACCAGGCCGCCGACGAGACCGCCGGGACCCGGCCGGCCGCCGACCGGCACCGCGACGTTGCCGCCGGTCACCCGGTCGATCTTGTCGGCGAGGTTGACCTGCTCGGTCACCTCCGCCCGCGCGAACCGCTTGACCCGCGGGTTGCCGGTCTTGGCGAAGGCGTCGCGGGCGGTGTTCTCGAGGAAGAGGCCGCCCTTGGTGGCCATCGCCAGGTAGACGGGCGTCGGCATGGCGCCGGCCGGCGTCGGCTGCGCCACGGCGGTGCGGGTGACCGCGAGGGCGGCGGTGGCGGACAGCATGCTGACCAGGACGTCGCGACGGTGCATGGATGGGCTCCTGCGGAGGGCACGCATCCCGGCGCTCGCAGGCCTGGATGCTCGGGGGGAGTAAATTTCTCGCCCGACCGACGTTCCGTTCCACCCTTGTCCCGATCGCAACCGCGGCGATATCGCGCAGGTTCGACGCGGGCTCAGGCCCGCCGCGGCCAGGGTTCCGCCCGCTTCCGCCGTGTCCAGCGCCGCCACGGCCGGCTCATCAGGACGAAGGCCAGCACCACGCCGGCGGCGTACCAGGCGTGCATGCTCTCGTAGCCGCCCTCCGGCGTCCAGGCGAAGCCGCCGAGGAACACGTAGGAGATGGCCGCCGCCAGGGTGCGGAAAGCGAGCAGCCAGGGATGCTGCAGGAGCGGGTCGTCGTTGAAGACCGCGATCCCGAGCCCGGTCAGGGCGAAGAGCAGGCCGCCGAGCGGCAGGCCGAGGAACAGCGAGAGCACGGCGCGCAGGAAGAGGCCCGGCCAGTCACGGCGGGTGCGGGCGGGCGCGGGGGTGTCGGTCACGGTCGTGTGCGGCATCGGCTTTCGGCGCTGGCGGGCCGCGCCAACATCCGGGTGGGATCGGCGCGGCCGCGACGGGACAAGCGTCCAGCGTGTAGCGCAATCCCTGCCGGTCGCTCCAGGGTGTCCCGCAGTCAGCCGGTCAGGTTCGGGGCGCCCGGCCCCGCCGCGGCTGCCAGCGCGTGTCCCGGTAGAGGTCGCCGACCTGGCAGGTCAGGCCGGCCGAGGGAATTGCGAGGCCGTCGTCGAGACCGGTCAGCACATGGCAGGTCCAGCCACCGGCCTCGCGGGCATGGATCGTCACGTGCACGCGCTCCTGCTCCACGACGAGGATGGCCTGGCAGGGGCCGTGCTCCCGGTAGAGCCTGACCTTCACGTCGATCCAGCGCGCGCCGCTGACCGGCGTCAGATCCTCGTCGGTGCTCGACACCACCTCGGCGAGAAGGAAGGCCGAATCGGTGAACCGCTTGCCCCCGACCACGTCGTCGTAGGCGACCACCGCCACATCCGGCTCCGGCTTGTAAATCCCGTTCCTCTCCATCTCGGCGAGGATCGCCCGCGGCCAGGGAAACTCGATGCCCGGCCGCTGGACGGCGTAGCGGTTCTCGTCGTGATCCCGCAGGGCGGCGTTGAGCAGCGTCTGGAGGTTCGTCGCGATGACATTGTGCTCCATGAGGGGCGGCGTCATCATGACCGGAACCCCCTCGACCAGTTCCCAGCGCTCGTGATCCGGCCGTTCCGCCTGGAAGGCGCGGAACTCCGTTCCCGACATCCGGGCCGCATGCGTGCGCGCCGCGAGAGGCATGGCTCCGCTCCTCCTCCGACAGGCGCAGGATATCACATCGGGAGCCGACCGCCCCCGCTCAGGTCTCCAGCTCGCTGTCCCAGTACAGGTAGTCGATCCAGGTGTGGTGGTATTGGCGGTGGTCGAATTCCGGCTGGCGGCGGTGCAGTTCGTGGCGGCTCGGCCGGCGCGGCTCGTTGAGGAGTGGCATCTCGGCCTCCTCGGGGGTGCGGTTGGCCTTGCGCAGGTTGCACGGGCTGCAGGCCGCGACAACGTTCTCCCAGCTCGACAGGCCGCCGCGGGAGCGCGGCACCACGTGGTCGAAGGTCAGGCCGCCCGAGGGCAGGCGCAGGCCGCAATATTGGCACGAGAACGTGTCGCGCAGGTAGATGTTGTAGCGCGTGAAGGCCGGGCTGCGCGCCATGGCGACGTAGCTCTTGAGCGCCACCACGCTCGGCACCTGCAACGAGCGGCTGGGCGAGCGCGCCTCGACGTCGTAGCTCGCCACCAGGGTGACGCGGTCGAGGAACAAGGCCGTGAACGCATCCTTCCACGACCACAGCGAGAGCGGGTTGTACGAGAGCGGCCGGTAATCCGCGTTGAGCACGAGGGTTTGAAGGTCCAGCATCATCCTGCCCTGGCGACGGGCCGACCGCAGCGAGGGGAGCCGGCATCATGCCGGTCCTCGCGTCGCTCGCCAGGAGAGGGGATGGGGACCATCGCCTATCCTCCGAGCCGGTCGGGGAGAGTGGGGGGAAGAGTGGGGGGACTTGGCGTATGCCCGCGCCGGCCGCTCGGGGAGCGGACGCCGGGGGGCGCGGCCGGAATGCGATCCGGGCGCCGTCTGGGCTGCTGATGAGGGGCGATCACCGACATCCTCCCGCAGCAGAACGAAAAGGCCGAGTCCATTGGGGCTTAGTCTAATAGCAGCATGACAGGGTTGTGAAGGTTTCGGGCCGGGGCGTCTCGTCACGCCTCACACGAATCTGCCGTCCCCGGGATTCCGAAGCGGGATCCAGCGCCGAGGGCCGCGGGCGGCCGGCCCGGATTTTCGCCCCCCGGATTTTCGCCCCATTGATCCGCGATGCCGCGATCCGTCTCGTTTCCCAAGTCCGGTTTCCCAAGTCCGGTTTCCTCGCCGGTTCCCTCGTCCGGAGGGATGACCTAGGTAGACGGCTCGAACCGAACCATCGCGAGGAATGCCGGCCGCCGCGCCGGTCGCCTCGCCGTGACCGACGGGCCGGGCCGCCGGGAGACGAGCCCGACACGCGGGTGAGAAGGATTGCGCATGAGACAGCTCCGCCGATGGACGATCGCCCTGGCGGCCGCTTTGCTGAGCCCCGGGCTCGCGGCGGCGCAGGGACAGGTGGCGCCGGGACATGCGGCGAAGCCGGAGCGGGCGGTCGTCGCGCAGGCGCCGGCCCCCGCCGGCAAGGGTGATGCGAAGCCCGCCGCGGGCCAGCCGGCCGCCGCCGCGCCGGCGGAAGCCCCCAAGGAAGCGCCAAAGCCGCCGCCGCAGACCCCGATCTCCGAGCAGATCAAGCAGATCCGCGCCCAGCTCGACGCCGAGAAGGCCGATCTCGACCAGCGCGAGCAGGCGCTCACCCACCGCGAGCTGAACAAGGACGACCTCGCCCTCCTGCGCGACGGCATCCCGGCGGTGGCCGACCGGCTGCGCCAGGTCGTCGACCAGCTCGGGCCCCGGCTCGAGGCCGCCAAGGAGCGGTTGAACCAGCTCGGGCCCAAGCCCAAGGAGCCCGAGGGCGCCGACGTGGCGCAGGAGCGGGCCCAGCGCGAGGCCGGGGTCGCCGAGATCGACGACACGCTCCGGCTCGCCCGCTCGCTCCTGGTTCAGAGCGAGCAGATCACCGACCAGATCAGCAACCGGCGCCGCGCCGCCTTCACCCGCGCCCTGTTCGAGCGCACCGACGGCCTGGTGAGCCCGAACCTGTGGATGCGCGCCACCAACGACCTCAGCCGCGACCTGCGGGCGCTGAAATCCTCCCTCGACGACTCGGTCACCCAGGTCCAGCGCCGGGGCACGGCGCTCAACCTGTTCCTGCTGGCCCTCGCGATCGGCGTCTCGGTGGCGCTCTATGTCGGGCGCCGGCACATCGCCCCGCGGATCGGTCACCGCTCGTCGAAGACCGCGCAGCCGAGCCGCTACGTCCGGGTGATGGCGGCTTGGCGGGTCTTCCTCGTCGGCGCGGTGCCGGCGGTGCTCGGCAGCTTCCTCGTCGGCTATACCCTCGACGTCACCGAGCTCCTGCCGGTGCGCCTGCTGCCGGCGGCCCACCGGATCGTCGCCTCGCTGGCCTTCGTGGCGGTGGTCGAGGCGATGGCCGACGCGCTGCTCTCGCCCGACCGGCCCGCCTGGCGCCTCGTCGCGATGACCGACGCCACCGCCGAGCGGCTGAACCGCCTCGTCATCGCCATCGCCTCGGTGATCGCGGTCGGCCGCACCATCGAGGGGCTGAACGAGGGCATCTCGCTCAGCCTGCCGGTCACCATCGTCACCAAGGGCGTCTTCGCCGCGGTGGTCGCGGTGGTGCTGGCCGAGGGCCTGCGCCGGTTCGCGGCCCGGGCCGAGACCGACGAGGCCTGCCTCGGCCCCTACATCGCGGCCGAGTCGAATACCGGCATCGGCGGCCCCTTGCGCATCCTCGGCTGGATCGTGGTGGCGGCGATCGGCGTCTCGGCGCTCGTCGGCTACATCGCGCTGTCGTCGTTCCTGATCGACCAGCTGATGTGGACCGCGATCGCCGCGGCCATCCTGTACCTGGCGATCTCGAGCGTCGACGCCGTGGTGGCGTCCGCCCTCCAGGACGATTCGCGCATCGCCACGGCGCTCCAGGCCAATACGGGCCTGCGCAAGCGCTCGCTCAACCAGATCGCGGTCTTGATCTCGGGCTTCGTCCGGGTGCTGCTCCTCACCGCCGCCGGCGTGCTGCTGCTCGCCTCCTGGGGCGTCGATTCGACCGACATCTTCGCCTGGGCGCAGGCCGCCTTCTTCGGCTTCACCGTCGGCGGGGTGACGATCTCGCTCTCGACCATCGCCATCGCGATCGGGCTGTTCACGCTCGGCCTCGTCATCACCAAGGCGGTGCAGCGCTGGCTCGAGAACACCTACCTGCCGGCCACCGACCTCGATCCGGGCCTGCGCAACTCGATCTCGACGGTGAGCGGCTATGTCGGCTTCCTGCTCACCATCGCGCTCGCCTTCTCGTATCTGGGCCTGAGCCTCGAAAAGCTCACCATCGTGGCCGGCGCCCTGTCGGTCGGTATCGGTTTCGGCCTGCAATCGATCGTCAACAACTTCGTCTCCGGCCTGCTGCTGCTCTGGGAGCGGCCGATCCGGGTCGGCGACCTCGTGGTGATCGGCGACAACGAGGGCTATGTCCGCCGCATCAGCGTGCGCTCGACCGAGATCCAGACCTTCGACCGCTCTGCGGTGATCGTGCCGAACTCGAACCTGATCTCCGGCGTGGTGAAGAACCGGGTGCGCGGCGACCGCACCGGCCGGGTCACGATCACCGTGAGCGTCCTGCGCAACCAGGACCCGGTCCACGCCGCCGAGCTGATCGCCGGCTGCGCCAAGGCCCATCCGGACGTGCTGAAGGAGCCGCCGCCCCGGGTGGTGTTCCGCAAGATCGGCGATCCCTTCCTCGAATTCGAGCTGATCGCGATGATCACCGATGTCGGCTCGCAGGCGAAAGTGCAGAGCGACCTCAACTTCGCGGTGTTCAAGACCTTGTCGGACGAGGGCCTCATCCCCAATCTCGGACCCGGTGCGAGCATCGTCACGGTCCAGGGGCTGGATGCGATGCAGGACGCCATGGGGCAGATCGCCCGCATGGCGAGTCCTGCCGCCTTCCGCCCCGAGGCCCGCAACGAGCCCGAGGCCGAGCGTCGCCGAACCCCCGAGACCGTGCCGTGATCCTCCGTCCCGCCGCGCTGAAGCGCCTGACCTGTCTGGCCCTGCCGCTCGCCCTCGCCGCCTGCTCGGCGAGCGAGGCGACGCGGGTCTCGACCGGGGCGGCGGGACCAAGCCTGTACTGGCCGATGGCGGCGACGGGCGCCGAGATCGACGCGGGCGCCGCCCGCGACATGATCGCCACATACCGCCGCAACAAGGGGCTGCCGCCGCTCGCCCTCGATCCCGGCCTCCAGCGCCTCGCCGAGACCGAGACCGCGGCGATGGCCGCCGCCGGCCGGCCGAGCCAGGCCGACATCGTCAAGACCGTGGCGGCCCGGATGGGCTACCCGGAGCCGGCCGCCAACCTCTCGGCCGGCTACCACACCCTGGCCGAGGCCTTCTCGGGGTGGCGCGAGAGCCCGTCCCACAACGCCGTGATGCTCGATCCGTCCGCCACCCGGATGGGGATCGCGACGGCCTACGCGCCGGGGTCGAAATACAAGGTGTACTGGGCGCTCCTGGTGGCGAAGTAGCGCCGGGACGAGGGCCTCGGCCCGGCGGAATTTGCGGTGCGGCAGCCGATCCCGAGCGAATCCGGGAGCCGGTCTTCGACGCATCGGGATCGGTGCTTTTCGGCGATCGCTTCCCGGCCGTCATACGACTTCCGGATGATCGCTTCGCGATGCGGAAATCGACTTCGCTCAGGCGCCGCTCCGGCTTGTGATACGAAATCCGGAAGTGATCGTCCGGATTTCGTATCGCTCTTGACCGGCACTGGAGCATTTTCCGACGAATTGGATACCGGTTCGTCGAAGAAAATGTGGCAAAACAAATACTTAGAGCACTTCACGATTACGGCGCGATCGTGAAGTGCTCTGGAGTCCCGGCGTCAGGCCGCCCGCACGCCCGCCAGGAAATCTTGGACCGCATTGTTCAAGTGCGCCGACTGATGCGACAAGGCCGAGGCCGAGGTGAGGACGAGTGCGGCAGCCGAATCTGTGCTCCCGGTCGCTTCCGCGACGCCGGCGATGTTGGTGGTGACGGCACCGGTGCCGGTCGCTGCCTGGACGACATTCTGAGCGATCTCCCGGGCCGCCACGCTTTGTTCCTCCATGGCCGTGGCGATCGTGGCGGTCGCCGTGCCGATCTCGCGGGTATTCGCGACGATCGAGCCGATCGCCGAGACCGCCTGGCCCGCCGCCCTCTGGATCCGACCGATCTGCGCGGTGATCTCGTCGGTTGCCTTGGCCGTCTGGCCCGCCAGCTGCTTGACCTCGGCGGCCACGACGGCAAAGCCGCGCCCGGCCTCGCCTGCTCGCGCCGCCTCGATCGTTGCATTGAGCGCCAGGAGATTCGTCTGGCCGGCGATCGACGCGATCATCTCCACGACGCCGCCGATGCGGTGGGCCGCCTCCGCGAGCTCGTGCATGACGCCGGCCGACGCTTCCGCGTCCGAGACGGCGACACTCGCCACCGCGGCCGCGTGCGTGATCTGGGTGTCGACCGTGCTGATGGATGTGCCGATCTCCTCGGCCGACCGCGCCGCCGCGGCGACGTTGGTCTCCGCTTCCTTCGCGGCCGCAGCCGCGGCGGCGGATTGCATCGAAGTCGTCTGCGCCGAGGCGGTCAGCCGTCGGGCCGTGAGTTGCAGGTCGTCGGCCGCCGTCGAGACCCGTTCGAGGACGCTGCCCACCGTCATCTCGAACTGCTCTGCCAGGTCATGCATCAGGCGCTGGCGCTGGACGGCCCCTGCCTGCCGCGCGACCTCGGCCTCGGATTCCAGGACCCGGTTGCGGATGAGGCCGTGCTTGAAGACCTCGACGGCCCGCGCCATGTCGCCGATCTCGTTGCGCTCGCCGGCATGGGGCACCGCCGTCGTCACATCGCCCTCCGCGATCCGCATCATCGCGGCCGCCATGCGTCGCACCGGCACCGAGATCGTGCGGACGAGCACGACCGCGATCACCAATCCGACGGCGAGCGCCAGGGCCATGCCACCGGCAATGAGGGCCAGGGCGAAGCTCCCCGTCTCACCGGCTTCGCGGGCCAGCCGGTCGTTTCGCTCGCTCAGGTGCCGGCGGATCGCCATGATGGAAGTCTGCGCATCGTCCCCCGCCATCCGCATGGCGCCGATGAACGACGCCGTGGCCGACCCGAGGTCGCCGGACTTCACCCGACCCACGAACTGATCGTGGAGGGTCAGGACGGTGTCGATGCGGGCGCTGAGCGGGTCGGACATCCGCCGCTCCTCGTCCGTGGTCGCGCGAAGCGCCTCGGCTTGCAGATCTTTCGCGACGGCCTCCCGCGTCGCGGCGAGCCGGAGCAGCATGGGGATCGCGGCCGCGTGGTCGCCGAGGAGCGCCTGCGCCTGATCGCCGCGAAGACGTTCGACGTTTTGCGCGAGGCTGCCGAGGGCCACCGTCGATGGCAGAAGGCGCTCGGCCACCTCGCGATTCGCAGCATTCAGGTGCGCAATCATCACATACGCGAAGATGCCGGCCGCCGTCATGCCGGACAGAAACATGACCAGGGCACCGACGAGCCGAAGGCGCACGCTGATGATATCGAGCCGAAGCCGCATGTTCCTGTGTCCCTGTCGAACTGCTCTCCCCACAAGCGTATTCGATGACGTCTTAACGCGTCATTTTACGTAAGGATAGATTCTGCCGGCCGCCGATTGTTTGATGGGGGAGGGTGGTTTTGGAGGCTGCCGGAACTCGACGTGATCGAGAGGACGCGGGTGTCTCGACGACGCTGCCGATCCTGCGATCCACAGGGAGCGCGCCGGCCTTGCGGTCCGGCGGCATCGTCACGGAAATCCCGTTCCCCGCGGCGTCGGCGGCGCCTCGTTGATCAGCGTCACCGTCACCCGGCGGTTGGCCGGCAGGTAGGGGTTGTCGGGAAACAGCGGCTCGGTGTCGGCCTTGCCGGAGACGGCGGCGAAGCGGTCGGCGGGGAGGCCGCTGCCGGCCAGGATCTCGCGCACGCTGACCGCGCGGCCGGCGGAGAGCTCCCAGGGCGGCGCGGCGGCGCGGCGGCCGGGGCGGTCGGCGGCGGTGTAGCCGGTCACCGCGATGCGGTTGGGCAGCCGGCGCAGGGTCGGGACGATCCGCTCCAGCACCTGGCGCGTGCGGTCGTTCGGCCGGGTCGAGCCCTCGGGGAACATCGAGCGGTTGTCCTGGTCGACGAGGGAGATGTCGAGGCCCCGCGCCGTCACCTCGATCACGATGCTCTTCGACAGTTCGGCGATCTCCGGCAGGTCCTGCAGGGCCTGGCGCAGGGAGGTCACGGCGAGGCCGAACCCGTCCTTGTAGGAATTGCGCTGGGTCCCGTCGGCCAGCACCTCGTCGGCGCTGGGCGGCTCGGGCCGGTCGGTCGCCTTCTCGGGCGCGATGTCGCGGGTGTCGCGCGGCCGCGTCGCACCCGGCAGGCCGGCCTTCTCGATGATGCCGTTGAAGCGCGACTCGCGGTTGTTGCCGAAGGCGTCGCGCATCGAGCCGGCCACCGCCTGGAGCTTCTTCTGATCCTGCGTCGAGTAGGCCGCGATCATCACGAAGAAGCTCATCAACAGCGCCATCAGGTCCGCGAAGGTCACGAACCAGCCGTGGCCGCCATGGGCCCCGCGCTTCTTTCTAGCCACCGCTCAGGTCTCCTCGAAGCGCTCGCGCCAGAGTTCGCTCACGCCGCCTCGGCGGCCATCTCTTCGCGGTGGTTATGCGGCAGGTAGGCGATCAGCATCTCGCGCACCAGCGACGCGCTCTTGGCGTCGCGGATCAGCAGCACCCCGTCGATGATGAGCGTGCGCGACACGTCCTCCTCCTCGAGCTTGACGTGCAGCTTGTCGGCGATCGGCAGGGTGATCATGTTGGCGATCAGCGCGCCGTAGAGGGTGGCGAGCAAGGCGGTCGCCATGGCGGGGCCGAGCTTCGAGGGATCGGACATGTTGGCGAACATCGTCACCATGCCGAGAATCGTGCCGATCATGCCCCAGGCCGGGGCGCAGTCGCCGAAGGCGCGGTAGACTTTCGAGCCCTCGTCGAGGTGCATCAGGAAGTTGTCGCGGTCGCGCTCCATCGTGTCGCGGATGAACTCGCGGTCGTAGCCGTCGGCGATGTAGCGCACCCCTTGGGCCAGGAACGGGTCCGAGATCTCGAGGTTCTCGATCGCCATCGGGCCCGAGCGCTTCACCACGTCGGCGATCTTGGTGATCTCGTCGATCAGCTCGCGCGGCCGGATCGCCCGCATGTTGAAGGCGTAGCGCAGGCCCATCGGGACGCCGTGCACGATGACCGAGAACGGGAAGCGCAGCATGGTGGCGGCGGTCGCGCCGCCGAAGATCACGATCACCGCGTGCTTGTCGAAATAGGCGGCGAAGTTGCCGCCGTCGATCATGATGAGCACGAACACGACCGCGATGCCGCCGACGAGGCCGGCGCCGGTTGCGATATCCATCTGAGCTCGGCCCCTTCATGCGCCGTCGCGCGGCCCCGCGCCTGCGGGGCGCGTCACCGGGCGGCGCGCGTGTCCTGCCCCGGAGATTACGGGCAACAGGGTCAACGAACGGTAAAAATGCCGCTGCCCCGGACCCTCGCCGTCATGCGCCGTTCAGCGAGGATCTGTCATAGAGATGACCATGCGATCGAACGGCCGCCAAACAGGCCGCGCGCGGGGCAGGCGGCGGGCACGCGTCCGGGCCGCGTCACAAGGGCATCTCATCAGGGTTCACCGTCGATGCGGTTGATCAGGCTCTACGCTCGAGTCATGGGCCAGCTCGGGCCCGATCTGCGCCTCGGGGCGCTTCTGGCCGCCGCCAACGTCGCGCTGGCGGTGGCGGCCTTCGCCGAGCCGGTCTTGTTCGGCCGCATCATCGACCGCCTCACCCACCTGCCGGCCGGCGGTGCCGGAACGTCGAGCCTGCTCCTGCTGGTCGGCGCCTGGGTCGGGTTCGGGCTGTTCTCGATCGGCGCCGGCGTCCTGATCGCGCTCCACGCCGACCGGCTCACCCATCGCAGCCGGCTCTCGGCGATGGCGAACTACTTCGAGCACGTCCTCGACCTGCCGCTCGCCTTCCACTCCGCCAACCATTCCGGCCGGGTGCTGAAGGCGATGCTGGAGGGCACGAGCGGCATGGCCGCCACCTGGCTCGGCTTCTTCCGCGACCATTGCGCCGCCCTCGTCTCCCTCGTCGTGCTCCTGCCGCTGACGCTGTTCCTCAACTGGCAGCTCGGCTCGATCCTGGTCGCCCTGATGGTGGTGTTCACGGGCCTGACCACCTTCGTCCTGCGCCGCACCGAATCGCTTCAGGGCAAGGTCGAGGAATATCATTCCGGTCTCGCGGCCCACGCCTCGGACGCGCTCGGCAACGTCGCGGTGATCCAGTCCTTCACCCGCGCCAAGGCCGAGAAGGAGGCGATGCACGGCATCATCCGCGATCTTCTGGCCGCGCAGATCCCGGTCCTGTCGTGGTGGGCGCTGGCCTCCGTCGCCACCCGCGCCTCGGCGACCCTGACCATGACGGCGATCTTCGTCACCGGCATCGTGCTGCATGGCCACGGACTGGCGACCGTCGGCGACGTGGTCTCGTTCATGAGCCTCGCCACCATGCTGGTCGCCCGGCTCGACCAGGTCGTCGCCTTCGTCAACAGCATCTTCCTGCAGGCGCCGAAGATGCAGGAATTCTTCGAGATCCTCGACACCGTGCCGGCCGTCCACGACCGGCCCGGCGCCAGGTCAGTGGCGCGGCTCGAGGGCGACGTGTCGTTCGAGGACGTGCGCTTCTCCTATGACGGCCGCCGCCCGGCCCTCGACGGGGTGTCCTTCGCGGCACGCGCCGGCGAGACCGTGGCGCTGGTCGGCACCACGGGCTCGGGCAAGTCGACGACTTTGGGGCTCCTGCACCGCGCCTTCGACCCCGATGCCGGCACGATCCGCATCGACGGCGAGGATCTTCGCGATATCGGCCTCTCGTCCTTGCGCCACAACATCGGCGTGGTGTTCCAGGAGCCGATGCTGTTCGCCCGCTCGATCCGCGAGAACCTCCAGGTCGGCCGGCCCGACGCCACCGATGCCGAGATGCTCGACGCGCTGGAGCGGGCCCAGGCCTCGGAATTCATGGCGCGCCAGCCCGACGGGCTCGACACGGTGATCGGCGAGCGCGGCCGCTCGCTGTCCGGCGGTGAGCGCCAGCGGCTCTCGATCGCCCGGGCTTTGCTCAAGAACCCGCCGGTCCTGATCCTCGACGAGGCGACGAGCGCGCTCGACGCCGCCACCGAGCGCAAGCTCCAGGGCGCGCTGGAGGCCGTGATGGAGGGGCGCACCACCTTCGTGATCGCCCACCGCCTGTCGACGATCCGCGACGCCGACCGCATCCTGGTCTTCCACGAGGGGCGGATCGTCGAGAGCGGCACTTTCGACGAATTGGTGGCCGAAGGCGGCCGCTTCGCCGAACTCGCCCGGGCCCAGTTCATGGCGGCCGCGCCGGAGCCGGACTACGCGATGGCGGCGTGAGGATGAAGCGCGGGGGCCGCCGAACGGCCCCCGCCGCGGCATCATGTCCCGGAGATCAGGACCCCGATACCGGCTTCTCCGGCCCCTTGAACGCCCGCACCGACAGGATCCGGCCGTCCGGCGCGAACTCGAAGAGATCCAGCACCTCGAGCTCGACCTGATCGTTGATCAGGATCGACAGGTCCGCGACGGCGTGGGGCCGGTCGATCAGCACATGGCGGACCGTGATGTGCAGCTTGGCGCCGCTGACGATCTTGTCGGTCGCCGCGATCATCGCGTCCCGCCCGGTGGCGCTCACGTCCCAGTCGACCAGCGACGCGCGCTCGTCCAGCACGGCCGCAAGCGCGGCCATGTCGCGGCGGTTGAAGGCGTCCATGTAGGCGTCGATCGTGCGGCGGCAGCGGGCGGTGAACTCGGCATCGGACACGTCGCGATCTCCTGTGGTGAGGGTCTGGCGCAAGGTAGCGCGGGGACGGCGCGCGAGCAGGAGGTGCACCTACATCAGCTTGACCGTGTCCCGCCGGCTCTGGGCCCGGGCCTGGAGCCTGCGGCGGCGGGCGGCGATCACCGTGCCGTTGATCTCGCCGCCGAACAGGAACATCGCGGCGAGCCAGTAGACGAAGACCAGGAACACCATCGCGGTCGCCAGGCCCCCGTAGGTCGACACGTAGGCGCTCGAGAACCGGTCGAGGTACATCCCGAAGCCGAGGCCGGCCAGCACCCACAGCCCCAGGGTCACGGCGATGCCGGGCAGCACCATCGTGACCGGCCGGCGCCCGGCGGCGATGAACTTGTGGGCGATCACCAGCACGCCCGCCACCAGCAGCACCGTCACCGTCACCCGGCCGACCGCGATCGTCAGCCCGAGCGGCTCCAGCCCCGGCGCCACCAGCACCAGCCCGCGCCAGACCAGGGGCCCGAGCACGACGAGGAAGGTGAAGGCCAGCATCGCGAAGGCGGCGCAGATGACGTAGCCGATCGATTCGAGGCGGGTCAGCCACCACGGCCGCACCTCGCGAAGACCATAGGCCCGGTTGAGGCCGACCCGCAGGCTCTCGACCCCGCTCGACGAGAAGTACAGCGCAAGCACGGCGCCGAGCGTCAGGAGGCCGCCGCGCTGCTCGGTCAGCACCCGGTGGACCTCTCCGGCGATCGGTCCCGCCACCTCGCTCGGCCAGATCTCGAACAAGAGGTTGCCGGCCTCGTCGGCGAGCGACTTGGTGCCGAATACGCTGGCGAGCGCGGTGAGCAGGATCAGGAACGGAAACAGCGAGGTCAGCAGCGAGAGCGCGATGTGGCTGGCGATCGCCCAGCCGTCATGGGCGACGAAGCGCTGCGCCGCGATGGCGGCGATCTCCAGGGCGGTGCGGGGACGGATCACGGCGCGCGGGCTCTCGGGTCGCCTTTCCGGCGGATGCCGTTCAGGTAGAGCGTGATCGCCGGCCGTGGGAAGATGGGTGCGCAGAAAACGACCGCCCGCGCTCTTCCGGGCACGTTGGAGGCTCGTCCCGGCCGGCGGTCGAGGCCGAGGACGGGAGGCGCCGGTCCCGCGCACGACCAGGCGAGCGGTCGGTCGCCGTCGGCGCGAGGAGGCCACGGCTGCGGCCGTGGGCTGTGTGACGCGCCCGACGGGCTCGACACGCCCAGGAACCGCGGATGGCGTGGAGCGGACGGCTCCCCCGTCGAACCTCGTCCGCCCCAACGTCCGACGGCCGAGCGCGCCAGTCGGATCCCGAGCCATGCGACTGTCATGGATAACATCGCCCGATGCGCGTAATATATGGATCAAGTGGACCTTTCGGCTTGGACAGGATCTTTCAAAAAAAATTTGCCGACGACGAGACGAAGCGGTTCCAGCTCGATGGCGCGAGAACTGACACGAAATCCGGACGATCACTTCCGAAATTCGTGTTACAAGCCTGCGCGGCGCTTGAGCGAAGCCGATTTCCGCATCACGGAAGCGATCGCGTAGCAATTGCCGAGCGATCATCCGAAGATCGTATGACAGCCCGTGAGTTCGGCAAATCTGATTGCACTGACGCTTCTCGATCATTGACAATTCGATTGACTGCGTTTATTTGAAAGATATAAATTTATTATGCTATCTCAGGAAGATCTTGGTCGATGAGTCCATCTCTGCAGCGCAATGTTGTGTCGGATCATGCTGGTATCGATTATCAAGATCTGCTGGCCTATCTGCACCGCGAGTTGCGCCCTCGAAATTATCTTGAGATCGGGACGCGCCACGGCGGTACCCTCGCGCTCTCCGGGTGCCGATCGATCGCCATAGACCCGCATTTCCAGTTCACCGATCCAGCCATCTTCTCGTCGCGGCCCGTCACGCTCCTCTACCAGCTGACATCCGACGAGTTCTTCGCCAGTCACGACGCGCGCGCCCTCTTCGGCGAGCCGATCCAACTTGCCTTCCTGGACGGCATGCATCGATGTGAGTTCCTGCTGCGGGATTTCTACAATACCGAAGCCGCTTCGGCGCCCAACTCGGTCATCGCGATCCACGACTGTCTGCCGGTAGAGATCCCGATGACCTCCCGCGAGGAGCACGGAATCGTGCCGGTCGAACCGCACCGTGCCGGCTGGTGGACGGGTGACGTCTGGCGGACCGCGCTGCTGCTCAAGCGCGAGCGGCCGGACCTGGATATCCTGGCCCTCGACGCGCACCCGACCGGATTGATCATCGTCACGAACCTCGATCCAGGATCGACGCGCCTCAAGGACAATTACAATGCTTGCGTGAGAACGATGCTGTCGTACGATCTGTCCGAGATGACGATCGCGGAGTATTTCGCGGAGATGCAGGTTCAAAATACGTCGTGCCTCGACAGCTCGGAGAAGCTGACGGCGCGTTACTGGCTCTAGGGCATTTTTCGACCAAGTGGTCGCCGGTTGGGCGAAGAAAATGCGGCAACATCGCAGGCATAGAGAGCTTTGCGATCGCAACGCGATCGTGAAGTGCTCTAGGACTGACGGTGTTTGGGCAATGCGAGCCGGACCCGCTCGGATCGGGGTGGTCCTGCGGTGAAGCAGGTTGCGGAACGGCCGCGCGTGTGCTCGTTGCGCAGGCATTATGAGTCGCCCCCTGCTTCTTTCCGACGCATCCAGGCCCAACGCGCCCATACCGGACACGTCCTGGCCGACCCACTTGGCGCCGGGCCTGTTCGTCCTGATCTGGGCCACGGGCTTCATCGTGGCGCGGCTGATCGCGCCGCATGCCGAGCCGCTGACCTTCCTCGCCGTGCGCTTCGGCCTCACCGCGATCGTGCTGATGGGGATCGCCTTCGCGGTCGGCGCGACGTGGCCCCGGGGCTGGCGCGGCTGGCGTGACGCGATGGTGGCCGGCATCCTGATCCACGGCCTCTACCTCGACGCGGTGTTCTGGGCGGTGCATCGCGGCCTGCCGGCCGGCATCGCCGCCCTGGTGGCGAGCCTGCAGCCGCTCCTGACCGCTGCGGTGGCCGGCCCGCTCCTCGGCGAGCGGGTCTCGGGGACACGCTGGCTCGGCATCGCGGTCGGCCTCATCGGCGCCGGGCTGGTGCTGGCGCCGAGGATCGGAGCGGCCGGGGCCACCGGCGGCATCCCGCCGGAGGCCCTCGGCGTCTGCTTCTGTGGCACCATCGCCATCACCCTCGGCACCCTGTGGCAGAAGCGCACGGCCGCCGCCGTCGACCTGCGCACCAACGCCGCGGCGCAGTTCGTCGGCGCCCTCTTGCTCACCCTGCCGCTGGCGCTGCTGACCGAGCAGGGAGAGTTCGACTTCTCGGCGCCGCTGCTCCTCGGCCTCGCCTGGGCGGTGTTCGGCCTGTCGGTCGGCGGTATCCTGATCCTGCTCGGATTGATCCGCCGCGGCGCGGTGGCGGGCGTCGCCGCCCTGTTCTACCTCGTGCCGCCCGTCTCGGCCGCGATGGCGTTCGGGCTGTTCGGCGAGACCTTGGCGCCGGTCCAGCTCCTCGGCATGGTGGTGGCGGTGGTCGGCGTGGCTATCGCGAGCCGCGGTTAAGCCCCTGGTGTGATTCGCGGCTTTAGGCTGACGGCGCCTCGGAGACCCGCCCGCATGCTGCGCCTCGCCCTGATGATCCCGGTGCTCACCGCGGGCTTGGCACTTGCTGCGCCTGCTGCGGCGGATGGCGCGCCCGAGGCGTATCGCCCGGCGCCCGCCGGTCAGGTCCGGGTGCGGGTCAGGGACGAGCGGTACCGGCCGGCCGTGCGGCATGTCCGCCGGCATGACCGGCCGGGGACTCCTCGGCTCGTCGGCGCTCCGGTCCAGCCGGTCTCCTACGGCGAGACCGACGGGACGGTCTTCCACGCCTGGCTGCCGCGCAACACCACCCTGCCGATCTACAACATCCCGCCGCCGTACTTTCCGGAGCCGTGAGAGCCCGCTCGATCGATCCGGCACGGAGGCCAGTATTTTTCTCTGCGTCATCCCGGGGCTCGGCCCAGCCGAGAACCCGGGATCCATAACTGCTGACGGTGCAGGCCGAGGCGGAACGCATTCCGCCCTTTTCTGAGCGCTCAGAGGTTATGGATCCCGGGTTCCGCTTTCGCGGCCCCGGGATGACGGAGAGGGTTCGGACTCGGTCGGCCGACACGAGCAGCCCCCCGACAATACAGGCTTCAAGCGCTGACGATCGGCCTGGATCGAAGCGGGGCATTGCGGCGTTAGACCTCTCGTGGAAGTCCGCCAGGGAGCAGAGCCGTGCCCGAGCTGTCCGTGCCCGATGCGATCGCACCAGCCCGCGATCTCGCGCCGCCTCCGCCGATCCTGCCCGACCCCGATCTGCGCCCGATCGACCTCGCGGCGCCGGCCCAGCCCGACCGGCTCGACGAGGAAGCCCGCGCGCACCTCGCCCGTGCCGGACAGGACGCCCTCGACGAAAGCCTGCGCCGTTTCGCGCCCGAGGAGCGCGCGGCGTTCTGGCGTGCGATCTGCCGGTGCTACAACCGGCCGTACAATCCGGTGGACGCCGCGCCGGAGGCGACGGGGATCGCCGCGGCTACTGTCGCCACCGCGCAGCAGGAATCCGGCCCGCCACTGCCCGATCCTCACGTGATCGACGCCGTGCGGCCGGGGCGCGAGGGCGCGGGTCCCGACGCCGTCCTGCGATGACTGTGCTGTCCCGGGACGGAGCCCGGTGAGCGGGCCGCCCGCCGTACCGCACCCCGTGATCGTCCTCGACGAACAGACGCGACGGGTCGTGGCGGCCGGCCGGGTGCTCGCCTGCGAGGTCGTCCTCCTCGGCCTCGCGGTGCAGAGCGCCTGGTTCGAGGCCTGGGCGCAGCCGCTCCTCGATGCCGCGGAGGCGCGAGCCGCCGGCCTCGCGCGCCGAGCCCGGCGCGACCGGCTGATTCGCCGCGGCGTGCCGGCCCACCTCGCCGGGGAGGCCCTGCGCCTGGTGCCGCGCGGCGGCCGGGCGGACCGGATGGCGGCGGATCAGCCGCCGTAGCTCTGCACCAGGGAGCCGGCGACAAGGGTCCAGCCGTCGACCAGCACGAAGAAGATCAGCTTGAACGGCAGCGCCACGGTGGCGGGCGGCAGCATCATCATGCCGACCGACATCAGGATCGACGCGACCACGAGGTCGATGATCAGGAACGGGATGAACAACAGGAAGCCGATCTCGAAGGCCCGGCGCAGTTCCGAGATCATGAAGGCGGGGGTCAGCACCTCGAGCCCGACCGCGTCGGGCGTCGCCGGCGTCGGGGCACGGGCAAGGTCGAGGAAGAGCTTCAAGTCCTTCTCGCGCACGCTGCGCAGCATGAACGCCTTGAACGGCAGGCTCGCCCGCTCGAAGGCCTGGGTCTGCTGGATCTGCCCGGCGAGCAGCGGCTCGATGCCGGTACGGTAGGCCTCCCGCGCCGTCGGCGCCATCACGAAGGCGGTGAGGAACAGCGACAGGCTGACGATCACCGCGTTCGGCGGCGCGGTCTGGGTGCCGAGCGCCGAGCGCAGGATCGACAGCACCACCACGATGCGGGTGAACGAGGTCGCCATCACCAGGACCGACGGCGCCAGAGCCAGCACGGTGATGAGGGCGACGAGCTGCAGGGCCCGTTCGGTGACGCCGCCGCTCGGGCCGAGATCGACCGTCAGGCTCTGCGCCACGGCGGTCCCGCCCGACAGGAGCAGCAGGGCCAGGGCCGCGCGGCAGAGCGTCGCGAGGTGGGGGAGCGGGGGGGAG
>NZ_JBEXZS010000047.1:0-14219 GCF_040593685.1 Methylobacterium sp. EM32
CTGGTCACCGGCATCGGTATGTGTCGCATGAGGGCTGCAACCTTGAGAATTCATGGCTACCTCCTCGAGTTCGTCTCGACGAGGACTATGCTGCCCCCGTCGCGAGGGATGGTCAAGAGGGATTTGTAGCCGACTTTTTTGTGCTGCCGCGCTGGAACAAAACCTAAGGAGAGGTTAAGGGCGCCGCCGCCCGGTCGCACCCTCCCCGCCTCGCCGGGGTCACACGACGTGCAGGATGGCGTCCTTCATCACCCGGGCGACGACGTCGCAGGTCAGGGCGCTGGCGGCGCAGTGGGTGACCTGCCGGTCGAAATGGTCGTGGTCGAGGCGCGGGTCGCAGGCGCTGGCGAGGAAGTAGCCCGAATCCGTGATGCTCATCACGTAGACGTCCGAGGCCTGGCCGGTATGCCGGTTGATCAGCATGAACTGGGTGTAGGCCTGCTCGAAATCCGGCCGGCCGCGCAGGGACGGCCCGCGCTCGATCAGCACCCCGTGGGGCTCGAGCTGGCTGCCGGCCGCTTCCAGCACTTCGGCGGCGATGTCGCGCAGGAGCGCCACGCGCCGCGCGTCCTCCGCCGAGAGCGGTGCCTCATCCGCCGGCTCCGGCACGGCGGCGGCCTCGCGCCGCCGGCGCTGCTCTTCGAAGAAGCTCCCGAAATCCGACAGCACCACGTCCGGGCACCGGGGAACCGGCCTGGCCTCCGTCATCGCACCGTGCTCCCTTCGTCGTCGATGTCGTCGTGCACCACGTTGCAAGCTCAACTCGCCAAGTTCAACTCGCCAAGCTCAACTCACATCGGCGCCCGGTCGATCCGGCACGATCTTGAAGAGGGGGGACTTCGCGTTCAGTTCCCCTCGGATACGACGGCGCGGACCTTCGCGAAGGCTGCCCGGATCGGGCCGCGCGACGGTCAGGGACTCACGGTGAGGGCCGTCGCGACCTGCGCGCAGGCGGGATGAAGGGTACCGCCGACGAGATCCGGCGCGACGGTCTGCTGCCAGACGAGGAAGCCGCCGCCACCGAGCGTGACGATCGCGGCGCGCCCGGCGCGGGCGCGGCCCTCCTCGACGACGACCGAGAGGCGAAAGACCTGGCGCGGCGACGGGACCGGGCCGGCGGAGCCCGGCAGGGCGCGGATCGCCGACGGGTTCGCCCGCCGCACCAGGGCGGCGAGGTCGAAGCGGCCGGTCTCGTTGTAGACCGTCAGCACCGGCCGCAGGCGCGCGGCGATGGCGGGCGTCATCGAGGGCAGGCGGTCGATCTCGTCGATGCTGGCGAAGGGCGCGTTGCGCGGGCCCCAGGGCAGGCCCCGGGCGCGGTATTGCGGCAGCTCCGCGCCGCCGCCGGGCTCGGGCGTGTCGTCGGGATCGCGGTAATCGACGATCTCGGCGGACAACGTCAGCGCGTCCCGGTCCGGCACGCCGAGGAGCCGAAAGGCCTCCTCCATCGCCGGGCGCGGCGTGGTGTTGAGGTCGATCAGGGTGCCCTGGTCCTGGAGCGACAGGAAGGCCGTGCGCCCCGGCGCCAGCGGGCAGGCAGTGACGGTGCCGTCTTGCGGCAGGCTGGTGCCGGACCGGCGGTAGGTCCGCCCGAGGTCGAGCTCGTAGGCGATCAGGCGGGCGATTCCGTCCGCCGCACCCTGGAGCCGCACTGCCTCGGCCCGGGCCTGGGCGAGGCCGGTGGCGGAGCGCACCTGGAGGATCGCCGCCGCCAGGACCGCGCCGACGACGATGAAGATCGCCAGCACCGACAGGAGCACGAAGCCGGCCTCGCCCGAGGCGTTCTCGTGCGGGGCGTTCTCGTGCGGAGCGTTCTCTTGCGGGGCGCTCACGGGCCGGCGTCGAGGGCGATCAGGAGGGGGGGCCATCGGCGGCTATCCGCGGGAGGAAACGCGACCTGGATCTCGACGAGGAGCGGCGGCCGGTCCGGCCGCGACCAGGCCGGCAGCCAGAGCGGCGCGGCGCCATCGGTGGGGGCGCCGTAGTAGCGGAAGCTCAAGGCTGCGATCCGCCCGAGGATCGCCTCGCTGCTCGATGGGGCCGCCGGCTGCCCCGCCAGCGCCGCGGCCTCGCTGCGGCTCTCCAGGAGGTCGTAGGCGCCACCAGAGGGGATTGGCGCCAGCGTCATCGCGATCTCGGTCGGGCGCTCGAGGGTCTGGTCGGGGGCGAGCGCGGCGACGATCCCGTCCGGCCCGCCGCGCAGGGTCGGCCGGCGGCCGTCCGGGCGGCGCTGGGCCAGGCTGCCGAGGGTGCGCCGCAGATGGTCGCGGACCGACTGCACCTCCTCGGCCCCCGCCGCCCGCGCCGCCGCGGCCGAGGCGCCGCCGGCGATCCGCACGGCATTGAGCAGCAGCACCCCGACGAGCCCCGCCAGCGCGAGGCAGACCAGGGTCTCGACCAGGGTGAACCCGGCCTGCCGCGTGGCCAAGTCCCGGCTCATCAAGTCCCGGCTCATTCTGTCCCGGCTCATGATGTCCCAGGTCATTCCTTCTTCTCCGGGATCAGCGTGGCGTAGATCGGCACGCCCGAGGCCCCCGTCACCCGGATCTGCCAGAGCGGCGGCACGCGGCCGAGCCCGAGGGCCGGGCGCAGGTCGATGACGGCGAGGGCATAGGGCGTGCCGTCCGAGAACACGCCCTGGACGAGGCCCGGCCGCAGCGGACCCGCGGCGAGGCGGCGCAGGACGACCCCCTCCGCCTCGTCGGCGGCGACGCGGCTCGCCTCGATGCGCCGGACAGCCGCCGCCGCCGTGCCGGCGATCTGGAACGCTAGGATCGTCGCGGCGGCGGCGATGCCGAACGCCACCAGCACCTCGACGGTGGTGAAGCCGTCCTCGTCGCGCGGGCGAGAGCATTTTCCGACCGAGTGGCTGCCGGTTGGGCGAAGAAAATGCGGCATACTCAAAGACCGAGAGCAGCGCCCGGTTGCAACGTGATCGGGCGCTGCTCTCGCGCGCCGCATCGTGCGCCGGAGCCGCGCCCTCACCAGCGCCGTCATGGCCCGTCCTCCCGCCGCACCCGGCCGGTGAGCGCGCTGACCGACAGGGCCCGGCGCGTCCCGCCCCCGGCGAGCAGGATCCGCCCTCCGGTCGAACTGCCGTCGGGCAGGAGCCGCACCTCGCCCGGCACCGGCCGGCCGACCGGGCCCGGCTCGACTGCCACCGCGAGGCCGCCGACCGGGATCGGCGGCGCGCCCGGGCGGGAACTGATGAAGACACGGCCTTGCGGTTCGAAGGCGAGGCGCCCGGCCCGGCCGGTGCGGATCGCCTCGGCCCGCAGCCGGCCGATCTCGGCCGCGACGGTCTCGGAGACGAGCAGGGTGCGCCGGTCGAGGGCGCCGGGGCCGAGGGACTGGAACGCCACCCCGCCGGCGAGCCCCATGATCGCCATCGTCACCAGCATCTCGACGAGGGTGAAGCCCGCCCGAGTGTCGCTCTCTTGGGTGAAGCTCTCTTGGGCGAAGCCCGCTTGGTCGACGCTCTCTCGCCCCCCGCTCGCGACCATCAGCCGGCCGGCCCGATCAGGAGGGCGGCGTGGAGTCCGAGCGCCAGGAACGGCCCGAACGGCAGGGCGGTCTCGCGCCCGACCGCCCGCCCGGCCAGCGCCAACAGGCCGATCGCCGCCAGCGCCGACAGGCTGGCCGCCAGGATCAGCACCGGCAGGCCGGCGAGCCCGGTCCAGGCGGTGGCGGCGGCGATGAACTTGACGTCGCCGAGTCCGAGCCCGATCCGGCCGCTCGCCCGGGCGTGCAGGGCGCGCAGGGCCCGGAACAGCCCGTAAGCGAGGCCGGCTTGCGCGAGGCCGAAGCCGATCCCCTCTGCCCCGTCCCGCCAGCCGGCGAGGCCGAGGCCGAGGATGAAGAGCGCGAGGTTGAGCACGTCCGGGATGATGCGGCGGCGCAGGTCGATCAGGCTCGCCGACAAGGTCAGCGGCAGCGGTAGCAGGGCGGGCAGCACCGCGCCGGCGAGGAGGGCGGCCGACATCAGATCCGCCCGGCCGGGCGCGCCCGGGGCGCCGCCGGCGCGAGGGCGAGGATCCGGTCGGCGGGGATCCGGGACGGATGGGCCGGGGCGGGACGGACCGGCTCCGCGGGCGGCGCGACGGGCGCCGGGGGGCCTGCGGGAGTACCCGGCTCGGCAGGGCGTGACCCGGGTTCGGCGAGACCGACCGCCGGCAATGCGAGAGCCGCCGCAGTGTCGGCCAGGGTGGCCCTGGCCCCGCTGAGGCGGATCGCGGGCTCGGCCAGGACGTCCGCCGATGCCGGCATCAGCGCAGGGTCCGGTGCCAGGGCCCGTGCCGGCGCTGAGGTCTGTCCCTTCGAGGTCTGCCCCTTCGAAGCCCTCGCGACCTGCCGCACGCTCCACTCGCGCAGGTGCAACCAGTAGAAATAGGCCGCCAGCGAGGCCGCCAGGACGCCGGCGACCCACAGGGCGAGCAGCAGGCCGGCGGGGACCCGGCCGTTCAACTCGCGCATCAGTCCGAGGGTGAAGGCGGTGTACCAGGACACGCCGGAGACCGCGCCCGAGACCAGGAAGACGCCGGTGCGCATGCCCGATACGCCGTCGAGCATCGGCCGGCCGATGTCGCGCAGCACGCCCGGCAGCACGACAGCGTGGATGACGAGGCCGTTGATGGTGAGCGCCAGCACCACCACGATCTTGGCCCAGAGCTTCGGGTTGTCGAACTTCTCCGGCGATTCCAGCGCGTAGACGGCGAGGAAGCCGAGCCCCGAGAGCCAGAGCAGGCTGAGGCCGACCGAGACCACCTTGCTGATGAACAGGAAGATCCGGGCGATCTCGCCCGGCAGGCTGCCCCAGCGCATCCAGCGCAGGATCCAGAAGTCGAGCATCGTGGCGCCGCCGAGGCCGAAGGACAGGCCGAGGAGATGCAGGGCGACGAGCAGCGTCAGCACCCGGACCGGCGGGAACGGCGCCGGCAGCGGCACCGTCAGCGGCTCGGCGGCCAGCGCCCCGCCGCTCAGGAGCGCCGCGAGTGCGAATCCCGCGATCGCCAGGCCGGCGATCCTTCGGCCGCGCCGGCGGCGTCCACCCGCGCGGGCCGCGTGTCCGGCTGAGCGGTTCATGCGTCTCCCCTGCCCTGTCCTGGAATACAATCCTCGCCCGAACGCCCCTGCCCCAAGGCCTCGCGGTCGCGAGTCGCAATCCTGGCCGGAATTGGATAACAAATCCCGACTTTTCATAACAAATCCCGGCTTGGGCGGCCTGCCGCCGCTCCGTCAGCACCGGCAGTGAGGGCTTCTTTACGAAGAGACGGCACCCTCGCGCACCGATCGTCCATTCGCGTCGAGGCCGCACGATGTTCACCACAACGCAACCGGATCGCGCGGAGCCGCGCGAGACCCGGCTCCACGACCGGCAGAACCGTCAGGCCGGCTTCTCCCTGGTCGAGCTGCTCGTCGTCCTGGCGATCATCGGCATGATTGCCACCATGGTAACGCCGCAGGTGCTGGGTTACCTCGGCCGGGCCAAGGGCGAGACGGCGCGCATCCAGGTCAAGAACATCGCCCAGGCGGTCGAGCTGTACTACCTCGACCTCGGCGCCTACCCGACCTCCCAGCAGGGCCTTCAGGCCCTTGTGCAGCCGAGCGGACCCGGCTGGCGCGGCCCCTACGTGCGCGACGCCCGCGGCCTCACCGATCCGTGGGGCCACGCCTATCTCTACCGCTCGCCTGGAACCGCCGGCACCCCGTTCGAGGTCTACAGCCTCGGTGCCGACGGCAAGGCCGGCGGCAATGGCGACCAGGCCGACGTCGCGAGCAACTGACGGCCCCTGCCGTGCGACCGTCGGACGATGCGGCTCAAAGCTCCGCCCTCCGCCGGTCGCGCCGGCCGTCAGGAATGATGACCCGGCGCCTTTCGACAGTCGATCGCCCGGGTCCGACAATCCGGTTCCGGATCCGAACGGTGTGATCCGGTCGTCGGCGCGGTCGCGCGGTCCGGTTCTTGTTGCATGATCCTGGCTGACGTCGTGCCGTGATACCGCCCGGGCGTAAGATCGCTCCGGCATGATGCACGCGGAGGCTGCAACTCCGATGCGCAGGCATTGCGGGAATCAGGTCGCCGCGGCTGCTTCAACTCCGCATTAACCATAACTCTCCTAACGTTCGCCGCATCGGCAAGCAGGTGACGGGGACGGCGGGGTGATGATCAGAGGTGCGCCTGTCCTCGCCCTGGCGCTCGCCTGCGGCTGTGCGCCCGCCCGCGCCGCGGAACCGATCGGGCATGCTGGCTCAGGGTATGCCGGCGCCCGCGACGCCGGTGCCCTGGTCCTGCGCGGCGACGACCGGCTGATCGGCGGCGAGGCCCCGGCCCGGGAACCGATCGCCGGCGGGCCGGTGAGCCTCAACCTCGTCGAGGTGCCGCTGCCGGTGGCCGCCAAAGCGGTCTTCGCCGACACGCTCGGCTGGGGCTACAGCCTGGACGAGCGCGCCTCCGGCACCATCACCCTGCAGACCGGCGGAGCGGTGAGCCGCGAATCGCTGCTGCGGATGTTCGAGACGGCGCTGGCGAGCCGGGGCCTGTCCCTGCGCCGCTCCGGCCGCAGCGTGCAGATCGTGCCGGCGGGCGGCACTCCCGACCTCCGCCCGGTCCAGGGCGTGGGCGCCGAGGCGGGCGCGGTCGCGGTGCCCCTGCGCTGGATCTCGGCCGCCGAGATGCAGGCGATCCTGGGCTCGGTGGCGCCGCGCGAGGTGGTGCTGCGGGCCGACCGGGCGCGCAACCTGCTGATCCTCTCCGGCGACGCCAACCAGATCCGGGTGCTGCGCCAGACCATCGCGGTGTTCGACGTCGACTGGATGCGCGGCATGTCGACCGCGATGGTGCCGGTGCGCAGCGCGAACCCGGTGGCGCTCGCCCGCGACCTGACCCAGATCTTCGGCGGCGAGACCGCCGGCTCCGGCGACGTGATCCGCTTCATCCCCAACGAGGCGCTGAACGCGATCCTCGTGGTGAGCTCCCGCGCCGTCTATCTCGACCGCGCCCGGGCGCTGCTGGCGCAGCTCGAGACCCTGGCCGCCGACCGCGAGCGCCAGCTCTTCGTCTACCGGATCCAGAACCGCTCGGCGAAGGAACTCGCCGCCGTGCTCCAGGGCGTGGTGATGGCGGAGATGGGCGGCGCCTACGGCATGTCCGGGATGGGCGGCTATGGCGGCGGCTACGGCGGCGGGCTCGATTCGGGGTTCTCGGGTGGCGGCGCCGGGATGCGCCGGGACGCCATCGGCATCGTCGCGGACGACGCCAACAACAGCCTGGTGATCTCGGCCACCCGCAACCAGTACGACAAGATCCTGCGCATCCTCGGCCGCCTCGACGCGATGCCGACCCAGGTGCTGCTCGAGACGGTCATTGCCGAGGTGACGCTCAACGACAACCTCGCCTTCGGCGTGCAATGGTTCCTCAAGGAGCGCGGCAGCCGCTTCAACCTCGCCAGCACCGAAACCGACAAGTACGCGGTGACGAGCGGCACCGCGGGCCTGATCACCTCGGCGATCCGCGGCGTGCCGGGCTTCAACTACCTGCTCGCCGGAACCGACTTCAACGTGGTGCTGAACGCGCTCCAGGGCGTGACCCGCGTCAACGTCATCTCGTCGCCCAACATCACGGTGCTCGACAACCGGACCGCCAAGCTCCAGGTCGGCGACCAGGTCCCGATCATCAAGCAGACCGGCCAGAGCGCGCTCACCGCCGGCGCGCCGATCCTCAACCAGATCGAGATGAAGGATACCGGCGTCATCCTCTCGGTCACGCCGCGGGTGAACAAGAACGGCCTCGTCGTGCTCGACATCAACCAGGAGGTCAGCGACGTCGTCCCGACCACGACCTCGACGATCGACTCGCCGACGATCCGCCAGCGCCGGGTCGCGACCAGCGTCGCGGTGAATGACGGGCACAGCCTCGCCATCGGCGGCATGGTGCAGGAGAAGGCGCAGATCACCAACGAGAACCTGCCGGTGCTGAGCGACCTGCCGGTGATCGGCGCGGCCTTCCGCAACCGGGTCGACCAGCGGGTCCGGACCGAGCTCCTGGTGTTCATCCGTCCGCGGGTGATCCGCGGCACGGTCGAGGCCGACCGCATCTCCGAGGATTTCCGCCAGCAGTTCCGCGCCATGATGCCGGTGCGCCCGGTCCTGCCGCCCCCGCCCCTGCCGGCGGCGCATCAGGGCTCGCAGGGGATCCTGCGGCGGATGCTGGATTGAGGGGTGGTTCGCCCGTCCCCGCGACGGCATGAGTCCTTCTCCTGCCCTTGTGCGGAGGGGAGGGTTCGGGGCGCGTCGGAACCGGTCTGGCCCGACCCCGCACCCACCTCACGGCCGCAACGTCTGCCCCGCCTCCGGCACCGGCTTCGCACCCACCGGCCGCAGGGTCGCCGGCGCGCCGAGGAAGGTCGCGATGTAGCGGCGCTCGCCCTGGGCCAGGGTGACCTGGTCGCGCCCGATCGCGGTGACGCGCCAGTCGCCCCGTCCCTCGCCGCGGGCAAGCCAGGCCTGGGTGCCGCTGCCGTCGTCGATCAGCGCCCGCGCCGCCGCGCCGTCGAGCAGGATGCCGCGCACGGTCAGCACCGGGCGCGGCGGGTCGCCGTCCAGGATGTCGCGCGCCCCCCGGGCGGTCCAGGGACGCCGGCCGGGATCGAAGAGCGGGCGCTGCACGGCGGTCTCGTCCGCCGGCGGCATCGCCGCGGCGGCGCGGGGCGGCAGGGGCGCCGGGCCCCCGTCGACCGGCCAGGCGAAGGCGGCGAGCATCGTGCAGGCCGCCAGCGCGCAGGCGAGGCGGGGCCCGTGCCCGGTCGCCGCCAGGGTCGCGCGCAAGTGAGGTCCGATCCGTCCCACGGAAGAGGCGTCCTTACGGTGTGGTCCTGGCGGCATCGTTCTTGGTGGCCGGGGCGGGCAGCAACACGCCGCGCACCGTCAGGGTGAGGCGCATCACGGTGGCGCGTCCGATCTCCGGATCGGCCGGGCGCTCGATCCCGATTTCGGCCTCCTCCGGCACGATCAGGGGAGCGCCCGTCTCGAGCGCCTGGAGCAGCCCGTGCAGGCCCTCCGCGGAGCCACGCAGCGAGGCCGTGAGGCGCGGCAGGGTCGGGCGGGCCGGATCGGGCTGGAGCCCAGCCCCGTCGACCAGAGCGACGCGCTCCGCCGCCAGCGCGTCGAGGCGGGCCCGGAAGGCGACGACGAGGCCGGCCTCGTCCGTCGCCGACAGGGGCGGCGTTGACGGCGGACTGGCGGAAGCGGCTTGCGCCCGGGCGAGACGCTCGCGGGCGAGCGCGATGTCGTCCTGAGCGCCGAGCGCGTCGAGCACCGGCCCGAGCGAGAGGGCGGCCACGAAGACCAGTCCGGCGAGGCCGAGGAGCAGCGGCCGCCCGGCCAGCGACAGGGTCGGACTCACGGCCGGGCTCCGGTGCGGCGCCGCAGCGCGACGACGAGGCGCTGGCCGCCCTCCGCCGGCCAGTCCTGGCGCAGCTCCGGGGCGCCGAAGCCCGGCAGCCGCGCCAGGGCCGCGAGCACCGTCGGCGCGTCCGGAGCCAGAAGCGTCAGTTCGAGCCCCGCCGGCGTGAGGCGCAGGAACTCCGCCGAGACCGTGCCCGGCAGCGCCGCCGCGACCGAATCCCACACCCGCGCTAGGGAGGGACCGCGCTCGGCGAGGATCGCGGCGGCGCCGGCCTGGACCGCCGGCGGCAGGCCGGAGGAAGCGGCCCGGCGGGCAGTGACGAAGGCGTCGTCGAGGGCGGCGAGCGTCGCCGCCTGGTGCTGGCGCAGGCCCAGGAAGGCGCCGAAAAGGAACAGGCCGGTCGCCGCCACGAGGACGAGGTTGCCGGCCTTGCGCAGCAGCGACGGCAGGGCGCGGTGCCCGCTCGACAGGAGGTCGACCGGCATCGTCCGGTCCTCCGCCGGCCCGACCGCGACGACGCTCGCCTTCATCCCCGCCCCCGCCAGGGCCTCGAGCAGAGGGACGAGGCGGGCGCGCTTGAGCACGACGTGGCGCACCCGCAGGGTGCGGGTCGCCGCGTGCTCGCCCTCGACGTACCAGTCGGAGAAGACCTGGTCGGCGCGGAACGGGGTCGCGGCCTCGAGTTCCTGGGCCAGCACCGCGCGCATCCGCGGCAGGGCCGCCCCCGGCAGCTCCAGGGTGCGGATGAAGCAGGCGGCGGGATCGACGATGATCTTCGCGCGGGCGTCCGGCCGGCCGCCGCGGATCGCCGCGATCCTGTCGGCGAGATCGTCCGCCTGGAGGTCGAGGCGGTAGGTCCGATCTTGCCCGTCGCGCCGGTCGATCACCGCGACGCCGGTCTCGCCCGGCGCTCCGAGCCGCAGGGTCAGGAGCGCCGGCTCGCGGTCGGCGCGGACCTCGCTCAGGCCGAGGAGGTGCGAGGCGGCGTCGAGGCCGGACCGGAGCGAGGCTCCGACCGACGACAGCAGCCCCGGGGCCGGGGACGAGAGGGAGGGCGCGCGCAAGACCGGTCGGCTCCGGCGTCCGCCAGGAAGCGGCGGGCGTCGCCACGGTCTCTAACGCAGCGATATTTCCGTCCGCTTAAGGACGTCGCGCGAGAATGCGCCCCTGCTTGCCCGCGCCGGCCGTCTCGGCCGGGCTTCCTCTCGTCTTTCTCTGGGTCAGGACGATGCTGAGCATCTGGGCGGGCAAGACCCGGCCGCGGCGGGCGCGGGCCGACCGGCGCGATGCCGCCCGCAGCCGCAAAGACGACCTGCGCGCCTTCGTCGACCGGCTCGCCGAGAGCGACGTGCTCGACGCCGCCGGCCACGAGCGGGCGCTCGCCGCCCTCGACGGACCCAGCCGGCGCCCCCTGCCCCTGCTGCTCACCGAGCTCGGCCTCGTTCACGAGACGACGCTCGTCACCGCCCTCTCGGAGGCGACCGGCCTGCCGATCCTGCGCCAGGAGGACCTGCCGGGCGAACCGGTCATGCCGGACCTCCTCTCGCCCGATTACTGCGCCCGCGCCCGGGTCCTGCCGCTCGCCGCCGAGCCCGACCGCCTCGTCGTGGCGCTCGTGGACCCGTTCGACGGCGAGACCACCCGGGCGCTGGAGCACCTCCTCGACCGGGCGGTCGCGCCCTGCCTCCTCGGGCCCGGCAGCTTCGAGCGGGCCCACCGCGCCGTCTACGGCGACGTCGCCGAGGAGGGCGAGGCGGGCGGCGACGACGACCTCGCGCGCCTCGCCGACGTGGCGAGCCAGGCGCCGATCGTGCGGCTCGCCGCGCGCCTCGTGCGCAAGGCCTTCGAGCTCTCGGCCTCCGACATCCACCTGGAGGCGGAGGAGGCCGACATGCGGGTGCGCTACCGCGTGGACGGCGTGCTGGTCGAGTCCGAGCGGCTGGCGAAGTCGGTCCAGCTGGCGCTGACCACCCGCATCAAGATCCAGGCCGGCCTCAACATCGCCGAGCGGCGCCTGCCCCAGGACGGGCGCATGCAGGCCCCCGACCGCGGCCAGGACGTCGACATCCGCGTCTCGACCCTGCCGACGGCCCACGGCGAGAGCGTGGTCCTGCGCGTCCTCGACGGCTCGCGCCGGGTCGAGGACTTTTCCGCGCTCGGCTTCGACGCGGCGGCGATCGGCGAGATCGCCGCGATGACGAGCCGGCCGAACGGCCTCGTCCTCGTCACCGGCCCGACCGGATCGGGCAAGACCACGACGCTCTACGCCGCGCTCCGCCGGATCAACGGCCCGCACCTCAAGGTCGTCACCGTCGAGGACCCGGTTGAGTACCGGATGGCCGGCGTCAACCAGGTCCAGGCCCATCCGGGCATCGGCCTCGACTTCGCGGCGGCGCTCCGCTCGATCCTGCGCCAGGACCCGGACGTGGTGATGGTCGGCGAGATCCGCGACGGCGAGACCGCCCGCATCGCCGTGCAGGCGGCGCTGACCGGCCACCTCGTCATCTCGACGCTGCACACCAACTCCGCCCCCGCCACCGTAACCCGGCTGATGGACATGGGCGTCGAGCCCTACCTGATCGCCGCGGTCCTCAACGGCGTCGTCGCCCAGCGCCTGGTGCGGCGCCTCTGCGGTGCTTGCGCCGAGCCCAGTCCGGCGACGCCGCAGGAGCGCCTGCGTCTCGGCATCCCGCCCGACGCGCCCTTGAGCCTCAAGCGTGCCCGCGGCTGCCCGTCCTGCAACGGCACTGGGTATCGCGGCCGCATGGTCGCCTCCGAGATCATGACCCTGGACGGCGAGCTGCGCGGGCTGATCGCCAACCGCGCCGACGAGCAGACGCTCACCGCCCGGGCGCGCGCGGCCGGGATGACGACCCTCGCCGATTGCGCGCGGGCGCGGGTGCTCGACGGCGAGACCACCCTCGACGAGGTCGGGCGGGTGCTGGAAGGAATCGTATAGTGTCTCTCACGAAACTCCCGATCACCGTCATGGCTCGCTGTTGCACGTCGGCGCAGCGGGAGTTGCGTGAGGTGCACTGACATGCCGCGCTTCGCCTACAAGGCCTATGCGGGGGATGGGCGCTCCCGCGCCGGCACAATCGAGGCTGAGACCCGGCAGCGTGCCGTGGCGCAACTGCGATCCGACGGGCTCCAGGTCTACGAGATCGAGCAGGCCGCTGTCGGACCCGCGCCGTTCTGGCGTCGCGACCTGTTCGGGCGCGACCGGGTCAACGACGCCGCCCGCATCGCCTTCCTGCGCGAGTTCGGCACGCTGGTCGGGGCTGGCCTCACCGTCGACAAGGCCCCGCGCCTCGTCGAGCGCCAGGCCGGCCCGGCCCTCAAGCCGGTGCTGGCCGACCTGCTGGAGCGGGTGGTGGCCGGCGCCTCGCTGTCGCGGGCGATGGCGGCCCACCCGCAGGCCTTCCCGCGCGACATGGTCGACATCGTGCGGGCCGGCGAGGCCACCGGGACGCTCGTCGACGTCGTCGGCTCGCTCACCGCCTCGATCGAGCGCCGCGACGCGGTCCGGCGCCATCTCTCCTCGGCGATGATCTACCCGGCGCTCCTGATCGCGATGGCGGTCGGCACCGTGGCGATGATCGTCGGCGTGCTGGTGCCGGCCCTCGCGCCCCTCTTCGAGGGCAGCGGCCAGGCGCCCCCCTTCGCGATCCGCGCCGCCGGCTGGCTCGGCGACACCCTCGCGGCGACCTGGCCGTTCCTCCTCGGCGGCCTCGCGCTGACGGTCCTCGGGCTCGCCCGGGCCTGGCGGATGCCCGCCTTCGCGGCGGCGCGGGCGCAACTGGCGCTCCGCCTGCCGCTGGTGCGCGAGATCGTGGTCGGCATCGAGTGCGGCCGCTTCTGCCGGGTGCTCGGCACGCTGCTGACCGCCGAGGTGCCGATTCCCGACGCGGTGGCGGCGACGCGGCCGCTCGCCGGCAACCGGGTGTTTCGCCATGCCCTCGACGAGGCCGGGCGGCGGCTGGCGGAGGGCGGCAGCCTCGCCTCGGGGCTCTCCTCGCTCAAGCCCTACGCCGCCTCGACCCTGAACCTGATCGCCAGCGGCGAGCAGGTGAACCGCCTCGGCAGCGTCCTCATCCACGCCGCCGAGATGCACGAGACCGAGACCCGCCAGCGCATCGACCGCCTGCTCGCCCTGCTCACCCCGCTCGTGACCGTGGCGATCGGCGGCCTGATCGGCGGCCTGATCATCTCGGTGATGGGGGCGATCCTGAGCGTGGGGCAATTGACGCAGTAGGGAGGAGGGATCTCGCTCGAACGCCCGCGCGTTGGCCGCGCTCCTGACCAGGGGAGCGCCGTGTCCGCCGATCGCCGACGATTGTCCCTCCTGCTCGCCGCCTGCGCCGTCTCGGCCGTGCCGGCCGCGGCGCTCGCTCAGGGCCGCCCCTCGACACTCGACATGACCTGCGGCCAGGCGCGGGGCTTCCTCGCGGCCCGGGGCGCCGCGGTGCTCGGCACCGGCGGCTACACCTATGACCGCTTCGTGCGCGACCGCAGCTTCTGCGAGCCGACGCAAGTGACCAAGAGCGCCTTCGTGCCGACCCGCGACACGCCGGAATGCCTCGTCGGCTACCGCTGCATCGAGCCCGGCCGCAACTGGTTCGACGACGAGTAGGCGGCCCCGCGCCCGGGCGCGGGGCCTGGAGCTTTCAGCCCTTGGCCAGCAGCGCCTCGATCTCCTGCTTCAGCGCGTCGCGCAGTTCCGGCCGCTCCAGGCCGTAGGCGAGGTTCGCCACCAGGAAGCCGAGCTTCGAGCCGGTGTCGTAGGTCTTGCCGCGATAATGCATGCCGTAGAACT
>NZ_JBEXZS010000048.1:0-55511 GCF_040593685.1 Methylobacterium sp. EM32
GATCGTGCCGATCGCGATGGAGGAGAAGCTGCGCTTCGCCATCCGCGAGGGCGGCCGCACCGTCGGCGCCGGCGTCGTCGCCTCCATCACCGAGTAAGCGTCCAGGCGCTTCCACGAGCGGACAGGTGACGGGGCGGGCCTCGTGCCCGCCCCATCCCGTCGCGAGGTAGACATCACATGAACGGCCAGAATATCCGCATTCGCCTCAAGGCGTTCGATCATCGCATCCTGGATTCGTCGACCCGCGAGATCGTCTCGACGGCGAAGCGGACCGGGGCCCAGGTCCGCGGGCCGATCCCGCTGCCGACCCGGATCGAGCGCTTCACCGTCAACCGCTCGCCCCACATCGACAAGAAGTCGCGCGAGCAGTTCGAGATGCGCACCCACAAGCGCGTGCTCGACATCGTCGATCCGACGCCCCAGACCGTGGACGCGCTGATGAAGCTCGACCTCGCCGCCGGCGTCGACGTGGAGATCAAGCTCTGAGGACCTTCGGGTTCTTAGAGCTTCACTAGGCTGCGCGGGGGAGAACCATGCGCTCAGGAGTCATTGCACAGAAGGTCGGCATGACCCGCGTCTTCACGGACGCTGGCGAGCATGTTCCGGTCACGGTGCTCAAGGTCGATCAGTGCCAGGTGGTCGCCCACCGTACGGTCGAGAAGAACGGCTACGTCGCGCTCCAGGTCGGCGTCGGCAAGGCCAAGGTCAAGAACGTCACGAAGGCCCAGCGCGGCCATTTCGCCGTCGCGAAGGTCGAGCCGAAGCGCAAGCTGGCCGAGTTCCGCGTCAGCGAGGACGCGATCATCCCGGTCGGCGCCGAGATCACCGCGGACCACTTCCTGGCCGGTCAGTTCGTCGATGTGACGGGCACGACCACCGGTAAGGGTTTCGCCGGCGGCATGAAGCGCTGGAACTTCGGCGGTCTGCGCGCCACCCACGGCGTGTCGATCTCGCACCGTTCGATCGGTTCGACCGGCGGCCGTCAGGACCCGGGCAAGACCTTCAAGAACAAGAAGATGCCGGGCCATCTCGGTGTCGAGCGGGTGACGACCCAGAACCTGCGCGTCGTGCGCACCGATGTCGAGCGCGGCCTGATCCTGGTCGAGGGCTCGGTCCCGGGCGTCGACGGCGGCTGGATCTTCGTCCGCGACGCCGTGAAGCGCAAGCTGCCGGCCGATGCCCCGATGCCGGGCAAGTTCCGCGAGCAGGCCGCTGCTCCGTCGGAGACCCCCGCTGAGGCTCAGGTCGAGGCTCCCGCGGCTCCGGCCACCGAGGAGAACGCGTGATGAAGTTCGAGATCACCACGCTCGACGGCGCCGAGGCCGGCTCGGTCGAGCTCGACGAGGCCATCTTCGGCCTCGAGCCCCGCGCCGACCTGCTGCAGCGCTGCGTCCGCTGGCAGCTCGCCAAGCGCCAGGCTGGGACCCACCAGACCAAGCAGCGCGGCGAGATCGCCCGCACGACCAAGAAGCTGTACAAGCAGAAGGGCACCGGTAACGCCCGTCACGGCGCCGCCTCCGCTCCGCAGTTCCGCGGCGGCGCCCGTGCCCACGGCCCGGTCACCCGCTCGCACGCCCACGACCTGCCCAAGAAGGTGCGGGCGCTTGCGCTCCGCCACGCCCTCTCGGCCAAGGTCAAGAGCGCCGAGCTGATCGTCATGGACGATGCCCGCCTCGATGAGGGCAAGACCAAGGCGCTCAAGGAGCGGTTCGGCAAGCTGTCGCTCTCGAACGCCCTGATCATCGGCGGCGCCGAGCTCGACCAGAACTTCGCCCGTGCGGCCCGCAACCTGCCGCAGATCGACGTCCTGCCGGTGCAGGGCATCAACGTCTACGACATCCTGCGCCGCGAGAAGCTCGTGCTGACCCGCGCCGCCGTCGATGCGCTGGAGGCGCGATTCAAATGAGCGCTGATCCGCGCCACTACGACGTGATCGTCTCCCCGGTCATCACCGAGAAGGCGACCAACCTCTCGGAGCTCAACAAGGTTGTGTTCCGGGTGGCCCCGAAGGCGACGAAGCCGCAGATCAAGGAAGCGGTGGAGAAGCTGTTCGAGGTCAAGGTGAAGAGCGTCAACACGCTCACCACCAAGGGCAAGAGCAAGATGTTCCGCGGTCAGCGCGGCCAGCGTTCGGACGTGAAGAAGGCGATCGTGACCCTCGAAGAGGGTCAGAGCATCGACGTCACGACCGGGCTCTGAGGGGAACGGCGTAAGGGAACAAGCCAATGGCTTTGAAGACATTCAAGCCGGTCACGCCGAGCCTTCGCCAGCTCGTGATCGTGGACCGTTCGGAACTCTACAAGGGCAAGCCGGTCAAGTCGCTGACGGTGGGCAAGTCGTCCAGCGGCGGCCGCAACAACCTCGGTCGCGTCACCGTGCGCTTCCGCGGCGGCGGCCACAAGCGGACGCTGCGCAACATCGACTTCAAGCGGCGTGAGCACGCCGGCAAGGTCGGCACCGTCGAGCGGATCGAGTACGATCCGAACCGCACGGCGTTCATCGCGCTGGTGAGCTACGAGGGTGGGGCGCAGAGCTACATCCTGGCGCCGCAGCGGGTGAAGGCCGGCGACCGCGTCGTCTCGGGCGAGCAGGTCGACATCAAGCCCGGCAACGCCATGCCGCTCGGCAACATGCCGGTCGGCACGATCGTGCACAACGTCGAGCTGAAGATCGGCAAGGGCGGGGCGATCGCCCGGTCCGCGGGCAACTACGCCCAGATCGTCGGCCGCGACCAGGGCTACGTCACGCTGCGCCTGAACTCGGGCGAGCAGCGCCTGGTGCACGGCCAGTGCTACGCGACGGTGGGCGCGGTCTCGAACCCCGACCACATGAACATCTCGCTCGGCAAGGCGGGCCGCAACCGCTGGCTCGGCCGGCGTCCGCACAACCGCGGCGTCGCCATGAACCCGATCGACCACCCGCACGGCGGCGGCGAGGGTCGCACCTCGGGCGGTCGTCATCCGGTCACGCCGTGGGGTATCCCCACCAAGGGCAAGAAGACCCGCTCGAACAAGCGCACCGACACGTTCATCGTGTCGAGCCGCCACAACCGCAAGAAGTAAGGGCTTCGTCCCATGGCACGTTCAATCTGGAAGGGGCCGTTCGTCGACGGCTACCTCCTCAAGAAGGCGGACGCCGCGCGCGGCTCCACCCGCAACGAGGTGATCAAGATCTGGAGCCGTCGCTCCACGATCCTCCCGCATTTCGTTGGTCTGACCTTCGGGGTCTACAACGGTCAGAAGCACATTCCGGTCTACGTTTCCGAGGAAATGGTCGGTCACAAGTTCGGCGAGTTCTCGCCGACCCGGACCTTCCACGGTCACGCGGCCGACAAGAAGGCGAAGAGGCGCTGATATGGGCAAGGCAGCAGCACCCCGCGCGCTCCCCCAGAACGAGGCGAAGGCCGTCGCGCGCATGCTGCGCGTCAGCCCGCAGAAGCTGAACCTGGTGGCGCAGCTGATCCGCGGCAAGAAGGTCTCGACCGCTCTGGCCGACCTGCAATTCTCGCGCAAGCGGATCGCGGTCGACGTCAAGAAGTGCCTCGAGAGCGCGATCGCCAACGCCGAGAACAACCACGACCTCGACGTGGACGATCTCGTCGTCAAGGAGGCCTATGTCGGCAAGGCGCTCGTCCTGAAGCGCTTCCACGCCCGCGCCCGCGGCCGTGGCGCCCGCATCCTGAAGCCGTTCGCGAACCTCACCATCGTGGTGCGGGAAGTCCCGGCCGAAGCCGCCTGAGGAGGAATCGATGGGCCAGAAAGTCAACCCGATCGGTCTCCGGCTCGGCATCAACCGGACCTGGGACTCGCGCTGGTACGCCAACAAGGGCGAGTACGCTCGCCTGATGCACGAGGACGTCGCGATCCGCAAAGCGCTGCTCAAGCAGCTCAAGCAGGCCGCCGTCTCCAAGATCGTCATCGAGCGCCCGCACAAGAAGTGCCGCGTCACCATCCACTCGGGCCGTCCGGGCGTGGTGATCGGCAAGAAGGGCGCGGACATCGAGAAGCTGCGCAAGCTGGTCAATTCGATGACCAAGGCCGACGTGACGATCAACATCGTCGAGGTGCGCAAGCCCGAGGTCGACGCCACCCTGGTGGCCGACTCGATCGCCCAGCAGCTCGAGCGTCGCGTCGCCTTCCGTCGCGCCATGAAGCGCGCCGTGCAGTCGGCGATGCGTCTCGGCGCCGAGGGCATCCGCATCAACTGCTCCGGCCGCCTCGGCGGAGCCGAGATCGCCCGGCTCGAGTGGTACCGCGAGGGCCGCGTGCCCCTGCATACCCTGCGCGCCGACGTCGATTACGGCACGGCCACGGCGTTCACCACCTACGGGACCTGCGGCATCAAGGTGTGGGTGTTCAAGGGCGAGATCCTCGAGCACGACCCGATGGCGCAGGACAAGCGCGCGCACGAGGAGGGCGGCCGTTCCGGCGGACGTCGCGACCGTGAGCGCGGCGAGCGCGGCGGACGGGACGCGGCCTAAGGGCCGCGCTTCCCCCGCCCTTCAGTTTTGAGAGGCTGCCATGCTGCAACCCAAGAAGACGAAGTTCCGCAAGCAGTTCAAGGGCCGCATCCACGGCTTCGCGAAGGGCGGAACTGACCTGAACTTCGGCGCCTACGGCCTCAAGGCCATGGAGCCGGAGCGGGTCACCGCGCGTCAGATCGAGGCGGCCCGCCGCGCGATCACCCGCGAGATGAAGCGTCAGGGCCGGGTCTGGATCCGGATCTTCCCCGACGTCCCCGTGACCGCGAAGCCGACCGAGGTCCGCATGGGCTCCGGCAAGGGCGCGCCCGAATACTGGGCCGCTCGCGTGCATCCGGGCCGCATCATGTTCGAGATCGACGGCGTGGCCGAGGACATCGCCCGCGAGGCGCTGCGCCTGGGTGCCGCCAAGCTGCCGGTCCGCACGCGCTTCATCCAGCGCATCGCCGACTGAGGAGAATATTCGAGATGAAGTCGAGCCAGAGGCTGTCTGACCTGAGCGCGCTGTCGCCGGATCAGCTCGGCGAAGAGCTCCTGAACCTGAAGAAGGAGCAGTTCAACCTGCGCTTCCAGCGGGCCACGGGTCAGCTCGAGAACGTCGCCCGGGTGCGCGAAGTGCGCCGCGACATTGCCCGCGTCCGCACCCTGCAGCGCCAGAAGACGCTGCAGGCGGCGCAGGGCTAAGGGAGAACCACCATGCCGAAGCGCGTGCTGCAGGGCGTCGTCGTCAGCGACAAGCAGGACAAGACCATCGTCGTGAAGGTGGAGCGTCGCTTCACCCACCCGGTGATGAAGAAGACCATCCGCCGGTCGAAGAACTACCACGCTCACGATGAGAACAACGTGGCCAAGGTCGGCCAGCAGGTGTTCATCGAGGAGTCGCGGCCCTATTCCAAGCTCAAGACCTGGAAGCTGGTCGAGGGCGAGGCCGCCGCGACCGCCGAGGCGTAGGACGGGGCGCCATTCGGCGCCCCTTTCCGTCGCGGCGGAGCGGAGCGCCTTTCGGCGTTCCGGCTCCTTGCCATCGAGGCCGATCCGGTGTAGACGGCCGGCCTCCACCGAAACATGAAGGGCGTGTGACGCGCTCCTCATCGCGTTCGTTGACCGCGCCAGTGCGTGAAAACGCGCTGCTGCGCGGTCTTTTAATGGACGGGGACGCGAGATCCCCATCAGGCTGCCGTCCGCCGGGCAATCGTGCCCGCCGGAGACCTGCCTGAAACAAGGAAAGGGCGTTAGGCCGTGATCCAGATGCAGACGAATCTGGACGTCGCCGACAATTCCGGCGCACGTCGCGTGATGTGCATCAAGGTACTCGGTGGTTCCAAGCGCAAGTACGCCGGCGTCGGCGACATCATCGTGGTGTCGGTGAAGGAGGCGATTCCGCGGGGCCGCGTGAAGAAGGGCGACGTCATGAAGGCGGTCGTCGTTCGTACCGCGAAGGACGTCCGTCGGGCCGACGGTTCGGTGATCCGCTTCGACCGCAATGCGGCCGTGCTGATCAACAACCAGAAGGAGCCGATCGGCACCCGTATCTTCGGGCCCGTGCCGCGCGAGCTGCGCGCTCGCAACCACATGAAGATCATCTCGCTGGCGCCGGAGGTGCTGTAATGGCTGCGAAGGTGAAGAAGGGCGACAAGGTCGTCGTCCTGACCGGCCGCGACAAGGGTCGCACCGGCGAGGTCATCCAGGTGATGCCGAAGGAAGATCGGGCCCTGGTCCGGGGGATCAACCTGGTGAAGCGCCACACGCGCCAGACCCAGACCACCGAGGGCGGGATCATCTCCAAGGAGGCGGCGATCCACCTGTCGAACCTGGCGGTCGCCGACCCCAAGGACGGCAAGCCCACCCGGGTCGGTTTTCGCATTCTGGAAGACGGGCGCAAGGTTCGCTTCGCGAAGCGCTCGGGAGATCTGATCGATGGCTGAGGCGCTGAAGGACGGCTACACGCCGCGGCTGAAGAAGCACTACGAGGAAGTGGTGCGTCCGAAGCTGATCGAGGAGTTCGGCTACACCAACCCGATGCAGGTGCCGACGATCGAGAAGATCGTCGTGAACATGGGCGTCGGCGAGTCGACCCAGGACTCCAAGAAGGCCACCGTGGCGGCCGAGGATCTCGGCCTGATCGTCGGCCAGAAGCCGGTGATCACCCGGGCCCGCAAGGCGATCGCGACCTTCAAGGTCCGCGAGAACATGCCGATCGGCTGCAAGGTCACGCTGCGCAAGCAGCGCATGTACGAGTTCATGGACCGCCTGATCACCATCGCGCTGCCGCGCGTGCGTGACTTCCGCGGCCTGAACCCGAAGTCGTTCGACGGGCGCGGCAACTACGCCCTCGGGATCAAGGAGCACCTGGTGTTCCCCGAGATCAACTACGACAAGGCCCAGAACACCTGGGGTATGGACATCGTCGTGGCGACCACCGCCAAGACCGATGCCGAGGCCCGGGCGCTCCTGAAGCACTTCAACTTCCCGTTCCGGCAGTGAGGGCCAACCGCCCCCATACGCGGACACTGGAGAGCTAGAACATGGCTAAGACGAGCAAGATCGAGAAGAACAAGCAGCGGCGGGAGCTGGTCAAGCGCTTCGCCCCGAAGCGCGAGGCGCTGCTGGCCACTGCCAACGACGAGTCGCTGTCGATGGAGGAGCGCTTCGAGGCGCGCCTCAAGCTGGCGGAGCTGCCCCGGAACTCCAGCGCGACCCGCATCCGCAACCGCTGCGAGATGACCGGCCGTCCCCGGGCTTACTACCGCAAGCTCGGCATCTCCCGCGTCGCCCTGCGCGACCTGGGATCCCGGGGTCTGATCCCGGGTCTGGTCAAGTCCAGCTGGTAAGGGGAGGGCGCCACAGATGATCAACGATCCCGTGGGCGATATGCTCACCCGCATCCGCAACGGCCAGATGCGTCGTCGCAACGTCGTGCAGACCCCCGGCTCGAAGCTGCGGGCCCGCGTCCTCGACGTGCTGAAGTCCGAAGGCTACATCCGTGACTACGCCACGACCGATTACGGCAACGGGCGCACCGAGTTCGCGATCGAGCTCAAGTACTTCGACGGCCAGCCGGTGATCCGCTCGATCGAGCGCGTCTCCAAGCCGGGCCGCCGGGTCTACTCGTCGGTCGATACCCTGCCGCGCGTCGCCGACGGCCTGGGCATCACCATCGTCTCCACCCCTCAGGGCGTCATGGCCGACCACGAGGCGCGCGAGCGCAACGTCGGCGGCGAGGTGCTCTGCAAGGTCTTCTGACCTTCGGACCCTGACAGCCGAAAAGGAGAGACGAGCATGTCCCGCGTAGGCAAGAAGCCCGTGACCGTGCCGGCCGGCGTGACCGCCACCGTCGACGGCCAGAACGTGAAGATCAAGGGCCAGAAGGGCGAGCTGCAGTTCCGTGTCCCCGACCAGGTGTCGGTCAGCCACGAGAACGGCGCGATCTCGGTCCAGCCCCGGTCGCAGACCAAGGAGGCCCGCGCGATGTGGGGCCTCTCCCGCGCCCAGGTCTCGAACCTGGTCGAGGGCGTGACCAAGGGCTACGAGAAGAAGCTGGAGATCAACGGCGTCGGTTACCGCGCCGCGGTCGCCGGCAAGGTTCTCAAGCTGTCGCTCGGCTACAGCCACGACGTCGAGTACGCGATCCCCGAGGGGATTACGATCGCCACCCCGAAGCCGGTCGAGATCGTTGTCACCGGCATCGATAAGCAGCGCGTCGGCCAGGTCGCGGCGGAGATCCGCGATTATCGCGGCCCCGAGCCCTACAAGGGCAAGGGTGTGAAGTACGCCGGCGAGTTCATCTTCCGCAAGGAAGGCAAGAAGAAGTAAGGACGGCCGATGTCTCGCAAAATCGAACTGCTCGATCGGCGCCGCGCGCGCGTCCGGCGGGCGATCCGCAAGGCGGCCAACGGTCGTCCGCGGCTCTCGGTGTTCCGCTCCTCGAAGCAGATCTACGTCCAGGTCATCGACGACGCGACCGGCCGCACGCTGGCCGCCGCTTCGAGCCTCGACAAGGACCTGCGTGCCCGCCTCAAGACCGGCGCCGACAAGGCCGCCGCGACCGAGGTCGGCAAGCTGGTGGCGGAGCGCGCCAAGGCGGCCGGCGTGAGCCAGGTCATCTTCGACCGCTCGGGCTACCTCTATCACGGCCGGGTCAAGGCCCTGGCCGACGCGGCCCGCGAGGGCGGCCTGGACTTCTGATCCCGGTAGGGGAGGGCGCCTTCCGGGCGCCGCCCCGCTACGAGGATCGGCACGATGTCCCATGAGGCGAGGGGGCCCGGGCGGCTCCCTCTCTCATTACGGCGGATGACTTCAAACAGCGAGCGGGACCGCCGCCCGCGTCAGTCGATGGACAATACACATGGCACGTGAGCGTGAGGGTCGTCGCCGCGACGACCGCGAGGAGCGCGACAGCGAGTTCGTGGACAAGCTCGTCCACATCAACCGCGTCGCCAAGGTGGTGAAGGGCGGCCGTCGCTTCGGCTTCGCGGCCCTCGTCGTCGTCGGCGACCAGAAGGGTCGTGTCGGTTTCGGTCACGGCAAGGCCCGTGAGGTTCCCGAGGCCATCCGCAAGGCCACCGAAGCCGCCAAGCGCGGTCTCGTTCGCGTGGCGCTCCGCGAGGGCCGCACCCTGCACCACGACGTGCAGGGCCGTCACGGCGCCGGCAAGGTCATCCTGCGCGCCGCTCCCGCCGGTACCGGCATCATCGCGGGCGGCCCGATGCGCGCGGTCTTCGAGACGCTCGGCATGCAGGACGTGGTGGCGAAGTCGCTCGGCTCGTCGAACCCCTACAACCTCGTGCGCGCCACCTTCGACGCGCTGAAGAATGAGGATTCGCCCCGTTCGGTCGCGGCGCGCCGCGGTCTCAAGGTCTCGGCCCTCCAGGCCCGCCGTCGCGACGCCGACTCGGCCGCCTCGGCCGATTCCGCCGACGCGGCGTAAGGGAGGCTCGGCATGACTGAGAAGACCGTCCGCGTGCAGCAGATCGGCTCGCCGATCCGCCGCGAGGCCAGCCAGCGTCAGACGCTGATCGGCCTGAAGCTGAACAAGATGCACCGTATCGCCGTCCTGCCCGACAACCCATCGGTGCGCGGCATGATCGCGAAGGTGCATCACCTCGTGCGCGTTCTCGACGACGCGGCGTGAGGAGGGCACCATGAAGCTCAACGAAATCCGTGACAACGAAGGCGCAACCAAGAAGCGGATGCGCGTCGGCCGGGGTATCGGCTCCGGCAAGGGCAAGACCGCCGGCCGCGGCGTGAAGGGCCAGAAGGCGCGCTCCGGCGTCGCCATCAAGGGCTTCGAGGGCGGCCAGATGCCGCTCCACCGTCGCCTGCCCAAGCGCGGGTTCAACAACCCGGGCGCGACCGACCTCAATGCGGTCAATATCGGCCGTATCCAGGAGGCGGTCGATGCCGGCAAGCTCGACGCCTCGGCGCCGGTGACCCTCGAGGCGCTGATCGCCGCCGGCGTGGTCTCCAAGGCTCGTGACGGCGTCAAGATCCTCGGCGTCGGCGAGCTCACCGCCAAGCTGACCTTCCAGGTCTCCCGTGCGTCGAAATCGGCGGTCGAGGCGATCGAGAAGGCCGGCGGCTCGGTGACCCAGTCGCTCGCGACCGCCGACGACGCGGTTGCGTCGGCGTAAGGCACACTTTAAGTCACCGATCATCGGCGGCGGCCCGTGCGACCAGCGCGAGGCCGCCGCTCGTGTTTTGGGGGATGGTCCGCCATCCCTGACCGCAAAGCCGCGGATACCGACCCGAGGACACTCAACCCATGGCCTCTGCAGCCGAGCAGCTCGCCGCCAACCTCAACTTCGGCGCCATCGCCAAGGCCGAAGAGCTCAAGAAGCGGATCTGGTTCACCCTGGGCGCCCTGATCGTCTACCGGCTCGGGACCTACATCCCGCTGCCCGGCATCGATCCCGACGCGCTCCGCCAGAGCTTCGCGAACGCCCAGGGCGGCGTGCTCGGCCTGTTCAACATGTTCTCCGGCGGTGCCGTCGAGCGCATGGCGATCTTCGCGCTCAACATCATGCCGTACATCTCGGCGTCGATCATCGTGCAGCTGCTCACCTCGGTGGTGCCGTCGCTCGAGGCGCTGAAGAAGGAGGGCGAGTCGGGCCGCAAGGTGCTCAACCAGTACACCCGCTACCTCACGGTGGTGCTGGCGATCTTCCAGGCCTGGGGCATCGCGGTCGGCCTGCAGAGCTCCGGCGGCATCGTGCAGGATCCTGGACCCTTCTTCCTCGTCTCGACCGTGATCACGCTGACTGGCGGCACGCTGTTCCTGATGTGGATCGGCGAGCAGATCACCTCGCGCGGCATCGGCAACGGCTCCTCGCTGATCATCTTCGCGGGCATCGTCGCACACCTGCCCTCGGCGATCGCCGGCACGCTGGAGCTCGGGCGCCAGGGTGCGCTCTCGACGGTGGTGATCCTCGGCGTGGTGGTGATGGCGGCGGCCGTCGTCTACTTCATCGTCTTCATGGAGCGCGCGCAGCGCCGCCTCCTGATCAACTACCCCAAGCGCCAGGTCGGCAACCGGATGTACGAGGGCCAGACCTCGTTCCTGCCGCTCAAGCTCAACACCTCGGGCGTCATCCCGCCGATCTTCGCCTCGTCGCTGCTGCTGCTGCCGGCGACCGCGGCCAGCTTCCAGACCGATCCGAACGGCACCGGCATCATCGCCACCATGGCGACCTATCTCGGTCACGGCCGGCCGCTCTACATGCTGCTCTACGCAGGCCTGATCATCTTCTTCGCCTTCTTCTACACGGCGGTGGTGTTCAACCCGCAGGAGACGGCGGACAACCTGAAGAAGCATGGCGGCTTCATTCCTGGTATTCGGCCGGGCGAGCGCACCGCCGAGTTCATCGACAAGGTCCTGTCGCGCATCACCGTGATCGGCGCGGCCTACCTGACGGTGATCTGCCTCATCCCGGAGATCCTGGTCTCGTACGCCTCGCTGCCGTTCTACTTCGGCGGCACCTCGCTCCTGATCGTGGTCTCGGTGACCATGGACACGGTGGCGCAGGTCCACGGCCACCTGCTGGCGCACCAGTACGAAGGCTTGGTGAAGAAGGCGAAGCTGCGCGGCGCCCGCCGGCGCTGACGACCTCGACCGAGGACGAACGCCCGGACCGGTACAACCGGACCGGGCGCCCTTGCGTCGGGGCAGGGGCTTGGCGCATGGTCGGATAACGGCCGGGCGGGGTCCCGGGCTAGAACAAGCAGACAGGCCGCGCCCCGGGAGGTAAGGATCCCGTGCGGGACGCGGCGGAGGGGGAGTGACAGGTTATGCGGATCATTCTGCTCGGCCCGCCCGGCGCCGGGAAAGGCACCCAATCGGCGCGGATCGTCGAGCGGTTCGGAATCCCGCAGCTCTCGACGGGTGACATGCTGCGCGCCGCGGTGGCGGCAGGCACGCCGGTCGGTCTCAAGGCCAAGGCCCTGATGGAGAGCGGGGCGCTCGTGTCCGACGACATCGTGATCGGCATCGTCGCCGACCGGATCGAGGAAGCGGATGCCCGCAACGGCTTCATCCTCGACGGCTTCCCCCGCACCGTGGCGCAGGCCGTCTCCCTCGAGACGATGCTGGCCGAGAAGGGCTTGGCGCTCGACGCGGTGATCGAGTTCAAGGTCGACGAGGAGGCGCTGGTCGGGCGCATCGCCAAGCGCGCCGCCGAGACCGAGGCCCGCGGCGAGCCGGTGCGCAAGGACGACACGCCGGAGGTGTTCAAGACCCGGCTCGAAGCCTACCGCACCCAGACCGCGCCGCTCTCGGCGCATTATGCCGGCACCGGCCTCCTGCGCCAGGTCGACGGCATGGCGCCGATCGACGAGGTGACGAAGCAGCTCGAAACGCTGCTCGCTCCGTTCCAGGCCGTGTCTGCGTGACGCAGGCTCTGAGTTGACAACGGTTCGCGCCCGCGCTAGTGGGCGCTCCTTCGTTCAGACCCGGACGGCCCGGCGTGCCTCTCTGGAGGCCGCTCCGGGCCGATTTGCCGTCGGGACGACGCGCAGGGGCCGGACTCCACCGGACGCGCGTAACACCACAGAGACAGCCGTCCGGGCCGATGCCCTGGACGCGATGGAGAGCAGGAACACCATGGCCCGTATCGCCGGCGTCAACATCCCGACCAACAAGCGCGTCGTCATCGCGCTCCAGTACATCCACGGCATCGGTGCCAAGAAGGCCGAGGAGATCACCGAGAAGGTCGGCATCCCGGCCGAGCGTCGCGTGAACCAGCTCACCGACGCCGAGGTGCTGCAGATCCGCGAGACCATCGACCGCGACTACATCGTCGAGGGCGATCTGCGCCGCGAAGTCTCGATGAACATCAAGCGCCTGATGGATCTCGGCTGCTACCGTGGCCTGCGCCACCGCCGCAACCTGCCGGTCCGCGGCCAGCGCACCCACACCAACGCCCGCACCCGCAAGGGTAAGGCGAAGCCGATCGCTGGCAAGAAGAAGTAAGCCGCGATCCGCGTACGATCGGCGGGGTCGTTTTGTAGACCCCCGCCCGACACCGGCGGCGCGCGAGCGCCGTCACCGCTACTCGTGAGAGACGTCCCGAGCGCCTGGCACCACGGGCGCGCCTGAAGGATCGAAAGACAGTATGGCCAAGGAAGCAACCCGCGTCCGTCGTCGCGAACGCAAGAACATCGTGTCGGGCGTCGCCCACGTGAACGCCTCGTTCAACAACACGATGATCACCATCACGGACGCCCAGGGCAACACGATCTCGTGGTCGTCGGCCGGCGCCATGGGCTTCAAGGGCTCCCGCAAGTCGACCCCCTACGCCGCCCAGGTTGCGGCCGAGGATGCCGGCCGCAAGGCCGCCGAGCACGGCATGCGCACCCTCGAGGTCGAGGTTTCGGGCCCCGGCTCGGGCCGTGAGTCGGCGCTTCGCGCGCTGCAGGCGGCGGGCTTCACGGTGACGTCGATCCGCGACGTGACCCCGATCCCGCATAACGGCTGCCGCCCGCGCAAGCGCCGCCGCGTCTGATCGTCCCCGGTTCCGGGAGGTTTTTCCGAAAGCCTCCCGGGCCGCCTGCGAAGAGGATCGTGTGTCGACACCCCGCACAGCCGACATCGTCCGGCCCGGCGTCCTCCCCTGGACGCTGGGCGATCGCGTTGTGGTCGCCCTCAACGACGGCCATCTCGTGGCGTCGCTCGGGCTGGTGCAGGGCATTCCCGCCGGGGAGGCCACGGATCTCCAGGAGCGCGGTTTCCGCAGTGTCGAGGCGCCGCGGATCTCCGTCAACGCCTTCCTGATCCTCGGCGGGCCGGCGCCGCTCCTGGTCGATGCCGGGATGGGGCTGAGCGGTCCCGCCTCGCTCGGGCATCTGCCGAAGGCGCTCGAGGCCTGCGGCGTGGCCCCCGGCGACATCGGAACCGTGCTGGTGACCCACCTGCATTCCGACCATATCGGTGGGCTGATGGGCACCGACGGTGCCGCATCCTTTCCGAATGCCGAGGTGGTGATACCCGAGGCCGAGGCCGCCCACTGGCTCGCCGATGGGGCCGAGGGACGGGCGCCGGAGGGCGCCAGGGCGGGGTTTCGCCGGGCCCGGGCGCTCGTTCGCGCCTATGGTGACCGGATCCGCCGGGCCGGCGAGGGCGAGGTGCTGCCCGGGATCGAGGCGATCCTGGCGCCCGGCCACACGCCGGGCCACACCGCCTACCGGGTCCAGTCGGGCGACCACTCGCTGCTGATCTGGGGCGACGTGGTGCATCTGCCGGCGATCCAGCTGGCCCGGCCGGAGGCCGGCCTGTCCTTCGACGTGGACGGCGCGACGGCCGCCGCCACGCGCAAGCGCATCCTCGACCAGGCGGCGGCGGAACGCCTCCTGGTCGCCGGGATGCATCTCGAGTTTCCGGCCCTCGGCAAGGTCCGGCGCGACGGCGCCGGCTTCGCCTGGGTCCCGGAGCAGTGGAGCGCGGCGTCCTGACCGCCCCTGCTTCGAACGCGTGAGAGATCAGGACGGCGGTGTCTCCCGGGCGCGGGGGAGACCGCGAGGGGAGGGCCCATCGGGCCGCCCCCTGTGTAAGTTGGCGAGAGGTGCGAACGTGGTCATTCAGAAGAACTGGCAAGAGCTGATCAAGCCGAACAAGCTCGAAGTCACCCCCGGGCACGACCCGAAGCGGATCGCCACCGTAGTGGCCGAGCCGCTGGAGCGCGGCTTCGGCACCACCCTCGGCAATTCGCTGCGCCGGGTGCTCCTCTCCTCGCTCCAGGGTGCGGCCGTCACCTCGGTCCACATCGACGGCGTGCTGCACGAGTTCTCGTCGATCCCGGGCGTGCGCGAGGACGTCACCGACATCGTCCTCAACATCAAGACGATCGCCATCCGCTCGTCGAGCGACACCCCGAAGCGCATGACCCTGCGCAAGACCGGCCCGGGCCTGGTCACCGCGGGCGACATCGCCACGGTCGGCGACGTGCAGATCCTCAACCCCGACCTGGTGCTCTGCACCCTGGACGACGGGGCCGAGATCCGCATGGAGTTCACCGTGTCGGCTGGCAAGGGCTACGTCCCGGCCGAGCGCAACCGGCCCGAGGACGCGCCGATCGGCCTGATCCCGGTCGACGCGCTGTTCTCGCCGGTCACCAAGGTGTCCTACCGCATCGAGAACACCCGCGAGGGCCAGGATCTCGACAAGGACAAGCTGACCATGACGGTCGAGACCAACGGTGCGGTCTCGCCCGAGGATGCGCTGGCCTACGCCGCCCGCATCATCCAGGACCAGCTCCAGATCTTCGTGAACTTCGAGGAGCCCCGCAAGGAGGAGGCCGCGCCGCTCGCGCCGCAGCTGCCCTTCAATCCGGCCCTGCTCAAGAAGGTCGACGAGCTCGAACTCTCGGTCCGCTCGGCCAACTGCCTCAAGAACGACAACATCGTCTATATCGGCGATCTCATCCAGAAGACCGAAGCCGAGATGCTGCGCACGCCGAATTTCGGCCGCAAGTCGCTCAACGAGATCAAGGAAGTGCTGGCCGCGATGGGCCTGCACCTCGGCATGGACGTGCCCGGCTGGCCGCCGGAGAATATCGAGGACCTGGCCAAGCGCTTCGAGGAGCACTACTAGGCCACTCTCGGCGGCGCAGGGCAGGCCCTGCGCCGCCACTCCCGATGCGTCCTCGCGCGAGGACGCATCGGGAGTGGCGGGAATCCGCACTCACCACAAAGGACGGCCGACCCGTGGCACGGCGGCCGAGAACCAATAGGAGAGAGCCATGCGTCACGGTTTCCGGGGTCGTCGCTTCAACCGCACCGTCGAGCATCGCAAGGCGATGTTCTCGAACATGTCGGCCGCGCTGATCAAGCACGAGCAGATCATCACCACCCTGCCGAAGGCCAAGGACCTGCGTCCCGTGGTCGAGAAGCTGATCACCCTCGGCAAGCGCGGCGACCTGCACGCCCGCCGCCAGGCGATCGCGGCGCTTCGCGGCGACGAGGTGATGGTCAAGAAGCTGTTCGACGTGCTCGGCCCCCGCTACGAGAGCCGCCCGGGCGGCTATTGCCGCATCATGAAGGCGGGCTTCCGCTACGGCGACAACGCCCCGATGGCGGTGATCGAGTTCGTCGATCGCGACGTCGACGCCCGCGGCAAGGATTCCGGCCCGGTCCAGGTCTCCGACGAGACCCCCGCCGAGTAAGCCGTCACCGGCTCGACTGTCCTTGAAGGCGGCCCGCGAGGGCCGCCTTTTTCGTCTCGGCCGGAACCGTCCGGCAGGACCGGCGATCTTCCTACGGCAGTTGCCGACCAAGGGAGATTCGATCGATGACCAAGCTGACCATCCCGGCCCTCGCCGCGCTGATCCTCGCCGGCACCGGCACGGCCGCTCTCGCCGACAAGGTCGGGGCCGACTGGATGCCGATCGGCCAGGTGATCCAGAAGGCCGAGGCCGCCGGCTACACCATGATCTCCGAGATCGAGGCCGATGACGGGCACTGGGAAGGGGAGGGGATGAAGGACGGCAAGGCGATGAAGTTCCGGGCCGATCCGCGCACCGGCGCCATCCTGTCGGAAAAGGCGAAGTAGGACGCGGGCGAAACGCTGGATTCCGCGGCGCGGGAGGCGCAAAGGTGACGCGCCTTCCGTTCCACCAGCGAATTCGACCATGACCGCGATTCCCTCCCTCGCCGATCTCCAGGCCCGCTACGCCGCTCTCCAGGGCCGTGGCCTCAAGCTCGACATGACGCGCGGCAAGCCCTCGCCGGAGCAGCTCGACCTGTCGGAGGGGCTGGCGGCCCTGCCGGGCAACCGCGACCACCGCACCGAGGCCGGCGAGGATGCGCGCAACTACGGCGGCGTGCAGGGTCTCGCCGAGGTGCGGGCCCTGTTCGCCCCGGTGCTCGGCGCGGCGCCCGAGCGGATCGTCGTCGGCAACAATTCGAGCCTCGCGCTGATGCACGACTGCATCGTCTACGCGCTGCTCAAGGGCGTGCCCGGGGGGCAGCGGCCATGGTCGAAGGAGGAGGAGATCCGCTTCCTCTGCCCGGTGCCGGGCTACGACCGTCACTTCGCCCTGTGCGAGACCTACGGCATCGGCATGGTGCCCGTTCCGATGACCGCCGACGGCCCCGACATGGAGGTGGTCGAGCGCGAGGCCCGCGATCCCCGGGTGAAGGGGATGTGGGCGGTGCCGCAATATTCCAACCCGGGCGGGGAGACCTATTCCGACGCCACGGTCGAGCGGCTCGCCCGGATGGAGACCGGAGCGCCGGACTTCCGGCTGTTCTGGGACAATGCCTACGCGCTCCACCACCTCACCGATCGGCGGCCGCAGCTCCGCAATATCCTGGATGCCTGCGCCAAGGCCGGCCACCCGGACCGGGCGATCGTCTTCGCCTCGACCTCGAAGGTGACGCTGGCGGGCGCCGGCCTCGCGTTGCTCGCTTCCTCCGAGGCCAATGTCCGCTGGTACCTCGGCAATGCCGGCAAGCGCACCATCGGGCCCGACAAGCTCAACCAGCTGCGCCACATCCGCTTCCTGCGCGACCGGGCCGGGCTCGACGCGCTGATGGACGGCCACCGCCGCCTGCTGGCGCCGAAGTTCCGCGCCGTGACCGAGACCCTGGCGCTCCACCTCGGCGGCACCAGCGTCGCGCGCTGGAGCGAGCCGGAGGGCGGCTACTTCATCCTGCTCGAAGTGCCGGAGGGCTGCGCCACCCGCGTGGTCACGCTCGCCGCCGGCTGCGGCCTCGCGCTGACGCCGGCCGGCGCCACCCACCCCTACGGCCGCGACCCGCAGGACCGGCTGCTGCGCCTCGCCCCGTCCTACCCGAAGCCCGCCGAGGTCGAGGCGGCGGCGGAAGTGGTGGCGACCTGCGTGCTGCTGGCGGCGGCCGAGAGCCGGGAGGCCGGCGGGAGCGGGCAGGTCGCGGCCTGAACCGACTCCGGGGGCGTATCACCGACGCTCCCGGCACCCTCTCCACATGGGTGGAGCCTATTTGTTTGGCCTCCATCGATTTCCTCACCCTCTGCGTCATTCCGGGGCCGCATAGCGGAGCCCGGAATCCAGAGCCGCAGGTGGTTCAGAAGAAGACGGGACGATCCCAGATTTATCCTGAACCATCCGCGCTTCTGGATCCCGGGCTCCGCTGTGCGGCCCCGGGATGACACGGAGTGCGTTGATTCTGTGGAAGCCCTGCAAACAGGCTCTTAGCCACTATCCGCGGGCTCACCCCCGCCCGATTGCGGCGCGGTAATCGCGCGGGCTCACGCCGTAGGCCTGCCGGAACGCCCGGCTGAGGAGCGCCCCGGTGCCGAAGCCGTAGACCTCCCCGATCTCGCCGATGGACCGCCGCTCGAGCGGATCGTCGAGCGCCATCCGGATCGCCGCGAGGCGCTGGCGCGCGAGGTAGCGCGCGATCCCACCCTCCGGCTCGAACAGGCGGTAGAGCTGCGAACGCGACATGCCGAGCGCCTTCGCCATCGCGTCGATCCGGAGGGGCGTGCAGAGATGGCCGCGCAGGAACTGTTTCGCGCTCCTGAGCCGGGCGGCTTCGAGGGGCAGGCCGGCGCGTTCGACGGTCTCCAGGCTCGGGCGCGCACAGGCCGCGACCATGTGGAGCGTGGCCTGGGCGATGTGGCCCGCGTCCAGCGTCGTGATCGCGTGGCTGTGCGCGGACAGGCTCCGCAGGTGATCGGCCAGGAGGCGGCCGGCGCCGCCGTTCAGGATCAGCCCGTGCAGGGCCTCCTCGTCGGGCAGCAGGGCGGCGACGGACGCGCGCGGCAGGGTGAGGATCAGCGAGCCCGTCTCCGGGACCCGGCTGCGGCGATAGGGCTGCGACAGGTCGTTGAGGCTGACGGCCCCGGCCGGAACCTCCGCGACGCCGTGCTCGGTCTCCACGCTGTAGGCGTGCCGGCTCAGATGCAGGATGAAGCCGTCCTGGCCGTCGCGCCGGATCTGGGACCGCGACCGGGCGGGGCCTTGGGGGGCGGCATTCATCACGCGCAGCGCCATCGGACCGACCTGGGTCGTCTCGATGCGGCCCGCGAAACCGGCCGGGTCGGCGTCGAGGGTGTGGGCGGAGAACAGCGTGCGCCACGCATCGAAGCGGTCGCGCTCGGGCAGGGCGTCCGTCGTGAAGAGGGACCGGGATACGAGACTCACGGGCAGGTCCGCTCATCGATAAGGCAGGCGATGTTAGCTCCTGCCGCGCGGCTGACCAGTCCCATTCGGGAGACGGGCGACGATCGCCCGCGCCCCATTAGTGCATCACCGCCCCGGCCGGGGCCGGCGCACCGGGCTCCGCCGGCATGGGAATCGCCGCCGGTCGCCGCCGCGAGAACAGCAGGATCAGCACCGGCAGGATGATGAGGATCAGGATCGGCGCCAGGCTCATCCCGCCGACCACCACCAGCGCCAGGGGCTTCTGCACCTGCGAGCCGACGCCCTGCGAGAATGCGGCGGGCAGGAGGCCGACGCCGGCGACGACGCAGGTCATCACCACCGGGCGCATCTGGGTGGTGCAGGTCTTCAGCATCGCCTCGGCCCGCTCCTCGCCGCGGGCGATCAGCCCGTTGTAGTGGGTGAGCACGATGATGCCGTCCATCACCGCAATGCCGAGCAGCGCGATGAAGCCGATCGCTGCCGAGACCGAGAACGGCGTCTCGGTGACGGCGAGCGCCACGACGCCGCCCGCCACCGCCATCGGGATCACGCTGAGCGCGAGGAGGGTGTCGACGAGGGAGCCGAAATTCACGAACAGCAGCACCGCGATCAGCAGGATCGCCAGCGGCACCGTGACGGAGAGGCGGGCCAGCGCGCCCTGCATGTTGTTGAACTCGCCGACGAGCTCCAGCCGGTAATCCGGCGGCAGCTTCACCTCCTGCGCCACCCGCTCGCGGGCCTCGATGATGGTGCTGCCGAGGTCGCGGTCGCGCACGCTGAACTTGACCGGCAGGTAGCGCTCCTGGCCCTCGCGGTAGATGTAGGCCGGGCCCGACACCAGCTCGACGTCGGCGACGGCGCTCAGGGGAATCTGGACCATCGCGCCGCCCTGGGTCTGGCCGGCGATGCGCAATTCGCGGATCGCCCGGACGCTCTGGCGGTACTGCGAGGCCAGGCGCACGATGATCGGGTAGTGGCGCTCGGAGCCGGTGTCGTAGAGCTCGCCCGCCGAATCGCCGCCGATCGCGGTGCGCACCGTCGTGTTGATGTCGCCGGGGGTCAGGCCGTAGCGGGCGGCACGGGTGCGGTCGACGTTGATCTGCACCGTCGGCTGGCCGAGCGAGGTGAAGACGCCGAGATCGGTGACGCCTGGCACGCGCTTCAAGGTCGCCTCGACCTGGCGCGCCACGTCCGTGAGGGTCTGCAGGTCGGGCCCGAACACCTTGAACGAGTTCTCGCCCTTGATGCCTGAGACCGCCTCGGCGACGTTGTCCTGCAGGTATTGCGACAGGTTGAACTCGACGCCCGGGAACTCGGTCCGCAGCCGCTCTAGCAGCGCGCCGGTCATCGCGTCCTTCGTGACGCCTTCGCGCCACTGCTCGGCGGGTTTGAGGGGCGCGAAGAACTCGCCGTTGAAGAAGCCGGCGGCGTCGGTGCCGTCGTCGGGCCGGCCGTGCTGCGAGACCACCCGCTCGACCTCCGGCACCTCGGCGATCACCCGGCGGATCCGGTTGACGTAGAGGTTGCCCTCTTCCAGCGAGATCGTCGCCGGCATGGTGGCGCGGATCCAGAGGTTGCCCTCCTCGAGCTTCGGCAGGAATTCGAGGCCGAGATTGCGCCCCTCCACCGCCACGCCGAGGCCGATGAGGGCGGCAAAGCCCAGCGTCAGGGTGCGGTGGGCGAGCGCGGCCCGGATCACCGGCCGGTAGAGCCGGTCGAGACTCCGGACCAGGATCGTCTCGACCTCGTGGATGTGCTCCGGCAGCAGGTAGGCGGAGAGGACCGGCGTCACCGTGAAGGTGGCGATGAGGCCGCCGGCCAGCGCGTAGGCATAGGTCTGGGCCATCGGCCCGAAGATGTTGCCCTCGACGCCCGACAGGGTGAAGAGCGGCAGGAAGCCGGTGACGATGATCACTGCGGCAAAGACAATCGAGCGGCTGACGTCGGAGGAGGCGAGCGAGATCAGCCCGAGCTTCCTCGGCATTCCCTTGGCGCCGACGAGGCCGGGAGGCAGCGGCGGACCGTGGCCCGAGAGGCGCCGGAAGATCGCCTCGACCATGATGACGGTGCCGTCGACGATCAGGCCAAAATCGAGCGCGCCGACCGACAGGAGGTTGGCCGATTCGCCCCGCGCCACCAGGATGATGACGGCGAAGAACAGCGCGAAGGGAATCGTCGCGACGACGATCAGCGCGCTCCGCAGGTTGCCGAGGAAGAGCCACTGCACCACCAGGATCAGCAGGATGCCGACCATCATGTTGTGCAGGACGGTGTGGGTGGTGACGGCGATGAGGTCGGCGCGGTCGTAGATGCGCTCGATGCGCACGCCCGGCGGCAGGATGCCGGCGGCCTCGATCCGGGCCACCTCCGCCTTCACCGCCTCGATCGACGGGGTCGAGCGCTCGCCGCGGCGCATCAGGACGATGCCCTGGACGATGTCGTCGTCCTCGTTCATGCCGGCGATGCCGAGGCGCGGCTGGTGACCGATGGTGATGGTGGCGACGTCCTTCACCAGGACCGGGGCGCCGCCGGACTGGGTCAGCACCGTCTCGCCGATATCGTCGACCGAGCGGATCAGGCCGACGCCGCGCACCACCGCCGACTGGCTCCCCAGGGTGATGCGGTTGCCGCCGACATTGAGGTTGCTGTCGTTGAGGGTCTTGACCACGCCCGACAGGGTCAGCCCATGCGCCATCAGCCGGTCGAGGTCGACGCCGATCTCGAAGGTCTTGGTCTTGCCGCCCCAGCCGATGACGTCGATGACCCCCGGCACGGCGCGGAAGCGCTTGCGCAGCACCCAGTCCTGCAGGGTCTTCAGGTCGAGGACGCTGTAGCCCTCCGGCGCGACGAGCTTGTAGCGGAAGATCTCGCCGATCGGGCTCACCGGCGAGATGGCGGGCTTGGCGCCGTTCGGCAGGGTGTCGAGCTGGGCGAGGCGATTGAGCACCTGCTGCTCGGCCTCGCGGTAGCTGTTGGCGAAGCCGAATTGCAGCTTCACGTCGGAAAGGCCGTAGAGCGAGACGGTGCGGACCTGCTTCAGGTCGGGCAGCCCCGAGGTGATCACCTCGATCGGCACCGTGATGTAGCGCTCAATCTCCTCGCCCGAGAGGCCCGGCGCCTGAGTAATGACGTTCACCATCGGCGGCGTCGGGTCGGGATAAGCCTCGATGTTGAGGCTCTGGAACGCCGCGAGCCCGCCGAGGATCAGGGCCACGAAGGCCAGGACGACGAGGGCGCGCTGGCGCAGGGCGAGGCCGACGATGCCGGTCATGGCCGAGGATCCGAAGGTGCGGGGTCGAACAGGAGAGGGCGGGGGTCAGCTCTGGGTCGACATCCGGTCGATGAAGAGTGAGCCGCGGGAGATCACCCGCTCGCCCTCCTTCAACCCGTCGAGGATCTCGACGGTGGAGCCGTCGACGATGCCGGCCCGGATCGCCCGGTTCTCGACCGAGTTGTCGGCCCGCAGCACCCAGACGCTGGCCTTGTTGCCCTCCAGGATCACGGCGGCACGGGGCACGGCGTGGGACAGGGTCTCGCGCTCGTTGATGATGCGCACGCTCGCGTACATCTCGGGCTTGAGCAGACCTTGGCGGTTGTCGATCTCCGCACGCACGGTGATGCGCCGGGTCGTCGGGTCGACCGAGGTGCCGATGAAGTTGATCCGGCCGACGAACTCGCGCTCCGGATGGGCCGGCACGCGGAAGGTGATTTTTTCGTCCATCTCGACCTTGGCGGCGTCGGTCTCGCGCAGCTGCGCCACCAGCCAGACCTTCGACAGGTCGCCGATGATGTAGGACGGGTCGCCGCTCGAGCCGACATACTGGCCCGGGCCGATCTTGCGCTGGATGATGGTGCCGCTGAGCGGCGCGTTGATCGGGGTGTTGGGGTTGATCGCCGAGCCCCTTTGCAGGGCCGCCATCTCCTCGTCGCGAAGCCCCAGGATGCGCAGGCGGTTGCGCACCGCCTCCAGCCCGACCTCGGCGGTGCGGTTGTCGTTGGTGGCGGTGGTGAGGTCGTTCTGGGCGGCCTGGAGATCGCGCAGGGTCGTGGCGCGGGTCTCGAACAGGTCGCGTTGCCGCTTCTCGGCGGCCTGCGCGAAGTTGAGCTGCGAGCGGCTCTTGTTCAGCACGTTGAGGGCGGCTAGGTAGTCGTTCTGGGCTTGGACCATCTCGTTGGCCTGGACCGAGAACAGCGGATCGCCGCGTTTCACCTGCTCGCCGGTGCGGGCGAAGATCGCGATGACGCGGCCGGGATAGGGCGAGAAGACCGGCGTCGCCTGATACTCGTCGACCCCGATCTTACCCTCGGTGGCGATCTCCTCGAAGAACCGGCGCTTGACCACCGGCTCGCTCGACACCGTCGCGAGCTGCGACGCGGTGAGGGTGAAACCCTTGGGGGCCTGCGGCCGGGCCGGCACGTCCGCGAAGGCGGTGATCGGCTCCTGGCGGTGGCTGGGCCGCACCATGGTGTAGGCGACGACCGCGCCGGCGGCCACGACGGCCAGGACGACGACTTGGCTGATCGGTCTCAGCGTCCGGGGCATGTTCGTCACACTCTTCGTCGGCCAGCGCGCCGCTGCGGCGCGATGGGGATGACCGATCGGCAACGCGCGGGCAACACTTAGCCAATCTTGCTGACGCAAGCGTGAATGACTTTCGTGCCCGACTGGTTCCGGGCCGGCTGTGCCGTCGGCGATACACTGGCGCGCGGGTGACGCAGAAGGGGCGGGGCCGAGGTCGCGCAGGCGGCCCGCGATATTGGTTCTCGAAAGATATGACGCGGGCTTCCCCTCTCCCCGCGGGCGGGGAGAGGGCTGTGTTCCCGTTCAGGGAACGCAGCAAGCGGAGGCGAAGCCGGAGCGAGGGTGAGGGGGTGGTCCCGGAGGAGCCACATTCGGCACTTCCCCCTCACCCTCGCCCTGCGGGCTTGCCAAACCCTCTGAACGAGGGTTCGGCCCTCTCCCCGCCCGCGGGGAGAGGGGAAGTCCCGCGCTCTTCGCTTCCCTCGGACAGCCTTGCCGCAGAGGGGGGCCCGCGCCTCATACTTTCCGGATCAGATCACGCCTTCGGATCGAGCAGGGCCGCCACCCGCGCCGCGAGGTCCGCGGACAGGAACGGCTTCTCCAGCACCGAGAAGTCCGCCGGGATGCGCGCCGCCTCGGCATGGCCGGTGACGAGCAGGAAGGGCAGGGACGGCCAGCGCCCGCGCACCGCCTCGGCGAGGTCGAGGCCGCTCATGCCCGGCATCGCCAGGTCGGCGACCACGATGTCGAACCGCTCCGCGCTCAGCCGCTCCAGGGCCGCCTCGCCGCTCGGCACCTCGGCCTCGTCGTAGCCGAAGCCGTTGAGGAACGAGGCGGTGACGTGGCGCACCTGGGGATCGTCGTCGACCACCAGGACGCGGGCCCGGCGCGGCGCCGGGGCCGGCGCGGCCTGCGTGGCGGGGGTCGCCTCGACCGCCTCGCGCGAGCGCGGCAGGTAGAGGAGGACCGTGGTGCCGTGCCCGACCGCGCTGTCGATGCGGATCGTGCCGCCCGATTGCTGGATGAGGCCGAATACCATGGCGAGGCCGAGGCCCGTGCCCTGGCCGACGCCCTTGGTGGTGAAGAACGGCTCGAACACCCGGCCTAAGATCTCCGGCGGGATGCCGGTGCCGGTGTCGCGGATCGCGATCACTGCGTAGTCGCCGTCCTTGAGGTTCGGGTCGGTGCTGCCGCGGATCGTCTCGTTGCGGGTCGAGAGCGCGACGACGCCGCCCTCCGGCATCGCGTCGCGGCCGTTGATGCAGAGGTTAAGGATCGCGAGTTCGAGCTGGTCGGGATCGACCCTGGCCGGCCACAGGGCGTCGCTCAAGTCGCGCTCGACCTGGACGAAGCCCCCGAGGCTCCGCCCGAGCAGGTCGTCCATGCCGCGGATCACCGCGTTGAGGTCGACGACCCGGGCCTGGAGGTCGCGGCGGTGGCTGAAGGTGAGGAGGCGCTTCGTCAGCGCCGCGCCGCGCTGCGCCGCCTGGGCGGCGTTGGTCATCAGCCGCGACAGGCGCGCGTCGCCCGCCACCTTCGGCAGGGCGAGCTCCAGGCTGCCGAGGATCGCGGTCAGCAGGTTGTTGAAGTCGTGCGCGACGCCGCCGGCCAGCGTGCCGAGCGCCTGCATCTTGTCGGCCTGACGCAGGCGGGTCTCGAGCAGGCGCTGCTCGGTGATGTCGCGCGCGATCACCGCGAGGTGGACGATCGCCCCGGCGGGATCGCGGATCGGCACGCGGGTGATCTGGTTCCAGGTCGGGGCCGCCTCCGGTCCGCTCGCCGCCACCGTCTCGGTCGGTGCGCCCGATTCGATCGCCGCCCGGTCGGCGGCTTCCGCCTCGCCGGCGCCGTCTCCCAGCAGGTCCGCCTCGGTGCGGCCGAGGCAGGATTCGGCCGAAGGAGCGCCGAGGCGCTCCGCCATGCGGGCGTTGAGGCGCAGGAAGCGCCCCTCGGTGTCCTTGAAGGCGATCGCGTCGCCCGAATGGTCGAGGAGACCGCGCAGGAGGGCCCGCTCGGTGGCGAGCTCCCGGGCGAGGCGGTGGCGCTCGTAGGCGCTGCGCACCGCGTTGCGCAGGAGCGCCGGATCCCAGGGCTTGGTGATGTAGCCGGTGATGCCGCCGCGGTTGAGCGCCGAGACCACCGCCGAGATGTCGGCGTAGCCGGTGAGCAGGATCGCCTGCGCGTCCGAGATCTCCCGTGCCTGGGCCAGCAGCGCGTCGCCGGTGAGGCCCGGCATGCGCTGGTCGGAGAGGATGACGTCGATGTCAGGCTCGGCGGCGATCAACGCCAGGGCCTCGGCCGGCCGGGAGGTGGTGATAACCCGGTACTCGTCCTCGAACAGGTCCTCGAGGGCGACCAGGATGTCCGGCTCGTCGTCGACCGCCAGGATCGTGCCGCGCGGGGCCGGATTCATCGATCGGTCCATCGCACCCATGGTCATGCGGCCCGCCTCGGAATGCTGATCACGAAGCAGGCCCCTCCCTCCGGCGACGATTCCACGGATAATTGTCCGCTATGCGCCTGCACGACGCTGTAGGCAATGGCGAGGCCGAGCCCGGTGCCGGATCCGACCGGCTTCGTGGTGAAGAACGGCTCGAAGATCCGTTCGCGCAAGTCCTCCGGCACGCCCGGGCCGCTGTCGCAGATCCGGATCACGTCGTGGTCGTCGCGGATCGCGGTCTCGATCGTGATCGTGCCGTCGCCGGGAATCGCGTCGGCGGCGTTGCCGAGGATGTTCATCACCACCTGGTTGAGCAGGGCCGGCGAGCAGCGCATCTCGGCCGCGCCGGCGAAGTCCTTGCGCACCGTGATGCGGGTGCCGAGCTTGTGCTGGAGCAGCGCCAGCACGTTCTCGATTGCGTCCGGCACGTGGACGGTCTGCATCTCGCCCTCGTCGAGGCGCGAGAACTTGCGCAGGTTAACGACGAGGTCCTGGATCCGCGACAGGCCGAGGCGCATCGACCCGACCCGGTCGCGGGCCTTGTCGAGGGCGCGGCGGGCCGGCGTGCCCTCCGGCACCGCGCCCGCCACCTCGCCGACCAGCCGCTCCACCGTGCCCTGATGGGCGAGGATGAAGGCGAGCGGGTTGTTGATCTCGTGGGCGATGCCGGCGACGAGCTCGCCGAGAGAGGCCATCTTGGCGGCCTGGACGAGCTTGGCCTGCGTGTCCTTGAGGCGGTGGTTGGCCTGTTCGAGGTCGTGGTTGGCCTGGGCCAGCGCCCCGGCGAGCGCCGCCTTGGCTTCCGCCGCGGTGGCCTCGGCCTTGGCGCGCTCGGCGGCGAGCGCGTGGCGGCGCACCTCGTCGGCGACCCGGCGGTCGTCCTCCTCCAGGAGCTTGCGGCGCACCAGGGTGCGCACCCGGATCGCCAGCAGGTCGGCGTCGGCCCCTTTCGCCACCACGTCGTCGGCCCCGGCCGAGAACGCCTCGACGAGCAGGTCCTTGCTGGAGGAAGCCGCCGAGCCGATGCCGACGAGGTAGAAGCCCGGCGCCCCCGCACCCGTGGCGGCCCCCCGGAACGCGTCGATCCGGCGGCAGAGCGCGATGGCGTCGAAGCCGGTGCCGAGGAGATCGACCGTGACGCAGTCGAAGCCCTCACCGGGCGCCTCCAACGCCGCCATCGCGGGGTCGGGCCCGTCGGCGGCGACGACCTCGTGGCCCTCTTGGGCGAGGAGAGCCGCGAGATAGGCCCGGAAGGTCGCCGAGCCGTCGACGACGAGGATGCGGGCGCGGCGGAAGCTCGCCGGGCGGCCCGGCTCGTCCTCCGGCACGGCGGCGCGCTCGCGCAGGAGCGCGCGGATGCGCAGGAGCAGCAGGTCGCGGTCGGCGGATTTCGGCACGTAGGCGTCGGCGCCGCTCTCCAGTCCCTGGCGCTCGAAGTCGCGCCCGCTCGCCTCGGTGAGCATCAGGACCGGCGTCGCCCGGGTGCGCAGGGCGAGCCGCATCTGCCGGGTCAGCTCGTCGCCGTTCATCCCCGGCAGGTGGTAGTCGGCCACGACGAGATCGGGCAGGCCGTGGTTCATCGCCTCGAGCGCGCTTTCCGCCGTGGCGTGGCGCGCGACCGAGAAGCCGGCGCGCTCGAGGAACAGGCGCAAGTGCAGCGCCTGGGTCTCGGAATCCTCGACCAGGAGGATGCGGGGCTGGGTCGCTGCCGTCACGCCGGGAGGCCCGGCTGCACCGCCCGCAGGATCCGCGGCGCGATCAGGTCGAGGGGGAGCACGCTCCCGGCGGCCTTCAGGCGCACGGCCGCCGCCGGCATGCCGTAGACGACCGCCGAGCTCTCGTGCTCGGCGATGGTGGCGGCTCCCGCGAGGTGCATGTCGAGGAGGCCGGCGGCGCCGTCCTCGCCCATGCCGGTGAGGAGCACGCCCAGCCCCCGCGGGCCGGCCGAGCGGGCGACCGAGCGGAACAGCAGTGTGGCGGAAGGGCGCTGGCCCCCGACGGGTGGTTCGTCGACGAGCATCAGGAGCCCGCCGGGGCCGAGCGTCAGGTGGCGGTCGCCGGGCGCGACGTAGACGTGGCCGGGCAGCGGCCGCACGCCGTCAGTGGCGATGACGACGGTGAGCGGCACGACGCCATTCAGCCAGTCGGCGAAGCCCTCCATGAAGGCCGCGCCCATGTGCTGGACGAGGAGCACGGGGAGCGGAAAATCCGCCGGCAGGGCGCCGAGCAGCTTGGCGAAGGCCGGCGGCCCGCCGGTCGAGGCGGCGACAGCGAGCACGCTCGGCGCCTGCGTCGCCGGGATCTGCAACGCCTGGCCGCGCGCCTCGTCCCGTGCCGGCGCGAGGCGCTCGGCCCCGATCGGCCGGCGCCGGATCACCGGCACCTGGCTCATGATGCGCAACTGGGTGCAGATCTGGTCCGACACCGCCTCGTAGGCGCGGTGGCCCGTGCCGACCGGCTTCTCGACCACGCTCAGCGCCCCGGCCCGCAGGGCGTTCATCGAGATTTTCAGCGAGGAATCCTCGACCGCGTCGGCGACGACCACGATCGGGGTCGGGCGCTCGGCCATGATCCGCCGGGTGGTCTCCAGCCCGTCGATGCCCGGCAGGCGGATATCCATCGAGATCACGTCGGGCTGGATCCGGTGGATCTCCCGCAGGGCCTCCTCGCCGGAGGCGACCGCCGCGACGAGGGCGAGCCGCGGATCGCGGCTGACGATGTGGGCGAGGAGCTGGCGCACCACCAGCGAATCCTCCACCAGCATGACGCGGACGGGGGCGCTCACAGCAGCTGACCGATCGTGTCGAGAAGCTCGCGCTGATCGAACTTCTGCTTGGTGATGTAGGCGTCGGCCCCGAGATCGAGGCCCCGGCGGATGTCGGCGGGATCGCCGCGGGAGGTCATCAGGATCACCGGCAGCCGCGTCAAGCCCGGATCGGCCTTCACCGCCTGGAGCAGGCCGAACCCGTCGAGGCGCGGCATCTCGACGTCGGCGACAACGAGGTCGACGTCGGCCCCGTCCCGGCGCAGGCGGTCGAGGGCGTCCTGGCCGTCGACGCAGACGAAGACCCGGTAGCCGTGCGCCTCGAGGATGCTCTTCTCCAGCGTCCGGGTGGTGATCGAATCGTCGACGACGAGCACGGTCGGCACGCGTCGCGCCCGGCGCTCGGGCACAGCAACCGGGGCCGCCACCAGCCCGCCGGTGCGGGCGCGGGCGCACAGGCCCTCGGGGTCGAGCACCAGGGCCGGATTCTCGTCGGCGAGCATGACGGTACCGGACATCAGGGCGGGGTCGCCGCCGAAGGGCGGCGCCGGGCCGACGAGGAGGACGCGCACGTCGAGCAGCCGGTCGACGGCGACGGCGCACAGAGTGGGGCCGCAATGCAGCAGGACGGCGCGGACGAGGCCGTCGCGGAGGGGAAGAGGGGCAACACCGGATCCGAGGAGCGACGCGAGGGGAACGAGCGGCACGACAACGTCCCGTCCCCCCTGCTTGATCCGTGCCGCCGGCTCACCCGCCACGGACGCGAGGTCGCGCTCGGAGAGGCGCAGGAGCCCGGCGATCGCGCCGCTCGGCAGGCCGAAGGTCTGCGGCGCCTCGCCCGGCCGCAAAGCCGCCTCGACGAGCAGCACCGGCTGGCGGGCGGCGGAGAGCGGCACCGTGATGGTCACCTCGGCCCCGTGGGGCTCGGCCGGCCGCAAGGAAGCCCGGCCGCGCAAGGAGCGCGCGGCCTCCGCCACCACCGACAGGCCCATGCCGCGCCCGGCGATCCGGTCGATGGCGGCCGCGGTCGAGAAGCCCGGGGCGAAGACGAGATCCAGGATCTCGTCCCGGCCGGGCTCGGACCCCGGCGCCACCAGGCCCTGGCGCCGCCCGGTCTCGAGGATGCGGGCGAGGTCCGGGCCGCGGCCGTCGTCGCGGATCGTCACGACGAGCTGCGTGCCCTTCGAGGCGACCGAGAGGGTGACCGACAGGGCCTCAGGCTTGCCCGCCTCCCGGCGCCCCTCGGGGCTCTCGGCGCCGTGGCTGATCGTGTTGCGCAGGGCGTGCAGCACCGGGTCCTTGAGGGCCTGGAGCAGGCCGCGGTCGACCTGGAGGTCGAGGCCGTGAAGCCGCACCTCCACGGCCAATCCGGCCTCGCGGGCGATCTCCCGCACCATCCGGCCGTAGCCGCCGAACACCGTCTCGGCCGGGACCAGCAGCAACCGGTCGGCATCGTCGCGCAGGCGCCGGAGCGCGGTGTCGACCGCGCCGGTGCTGCGGCTCTGCACCCGGGCGAGGCCCGAGATGCCGCGGATCACCGCCCGCAGGTCGCCGTCGAGGCGCCGCACCCGGTCGACGAAGCCGTCGAGGGCGATGCCGGCCGGATCGCCGGCCTCGCGCAGGCGGCGGGCCAGCGCCACCATCTCGCCGGTGCGGCCCTGCACCGTATCGACGCTGCGGCGCAGGCCGCGCGCCCCGGATTCGAGGCCCGCCACCGCGCCCCCGATCGCCTCCTGGCCCTGGAGCACGGCGGTGAGGTCGTGCACCGCCTTCGACAGGCTCTCGACTTGGTCGCTGGCGATGCGCAGGTAGGCGACGGCGTGGTCCTGGTGCGTCGGCGGCGCGGGCTCCGGGAGCCGTTCGGGCGCCGGTCCGGGTCTGGCCTCCGGCCTGATCTCCGGCGTGATGTCGGATTTGGCCTCCGGGATCGGCGCGCCGGACAGGCAGGCATCGAGGGCCGCAATGGCGTCGGCGGGCACCGCCGGCTCGGGCGTCTCGGCGAGGCCCGCAACCAATCCTTCGATCCGGTCGAGGGCGAGGTCGACCACGCCGGCGGTTCTCCGGTCGAGGCCGGTGCGGCCTTGCACCACCCGGTCGAACAGGGCTTCCAGCCGGTGGGCGACCTCCTCCACCGCCGGCAGGTCGACGGCGCGGGCCGCGCCTTTCAGGCTGTGGGCGCGGCGAAAGACGTCGTTCCAGTCGGCCGGCCGGCCCGCCTCGGCCTCGGCGAGCGCCGCCCGGATCGCCGCGAGGTGCTCGCGATGCTCGGCGTCGAAGGCCGCGAGGAGGAGCTGGCGGATATCGTCCATCGGGGCTGGGTCGGTTCCGCTTCCGTCAGAGCCGGTAGCGCTCGGCGAGCGCCAGGAGGGCGCTGGCGAGTTCGCTCAGGTTGGCGGCGGCGGCCTCGACCTGGCGGGTGCCGGCGGCGGTCTGCTGGCTCGCCTGGCGGATGTTCTGGAGTGCCCCCATCACCTGCTCGATGCCGAGCTGCTGCTGGTTGGTCGAGGCGACGATCTGCTGGAAGGTCTGCACGCTCTCCTGCACCCGGGCGGTGATCTCCTCGATCGTCGCGTGGGTGGTGTCGGTGCGCTCCTTGCCGACCGCCACGCGCTTGACCGCCTCCTCCGTCAGCATCACCGAGGCGTTGATGCCGCGCTGGATGTCGCCGAGGATCGCCCGGACCTGGGCGGTCGCCTCCTTCGCCTGGTCGGCGAGCGCCTTCATCTCGGAGGCCACCACCGCGAAGCTGCGCCCGCTCTCGCCCGCCGCCGCCGCCTCGATGGCGGCGTTGAGCGCCAAGAGATGCGTGCGCTCCGAGACGTCGTTGACCGTGGCGATGATCTCGCCGATCGCCTGCGTCTTCTCGCTGAGCGCCACGATGTTCTCCGCCACCGCCTCGCTCTGCTCGCGGATCGCGTCCATGGCCCGCGCGGTCTCGTCGACGGCGCGCAACCCCGCGCTCGAGGTCTGGGCGGTGGCTTGCGCCGTGGCGATGACCTCCTGCGCGCGCTTGCCGATCTGGGCGCCCGCATGGGTGATCTCGTCGACGGTGGCGGCGGTCTCCTGCACGGCGGCGAACTGCTCCTCGACGCTCGCGGCTTGCTCCTGGGCCGAGGCGCGGATCTCGGCCGCCGCCGCGTTGAGGTTCGAGGTCGAGGCGCGGTTCTGGCTCGCCAGCTGGCGCAGGCCCTCGACCATCTGGTTGAGCACACCCCCTAAGCGGCCGAGCTCGTCGCGGCGGGTGTCGGCGATCCGGCCGGTGAGGTCGCCGGCCCCGACCTTGCCGACGAAGGCCATCACCGCGTCGAGGGGCTGCACCACCGAGCGGCGGATCAGCACCGTGATGACGAGGGCCATCACGACGCAGACCACGAGCGCCGCGATGGTGGAGAGCCGGCTCTCCTCGTAGATCGCCCCGACCCGACGCTGGCCGGCCGCGATGGCGCCGTCGAGGGCGTCGCGCGCCGACCCCATGGTGCGCACGAAGTTGTCGCCTGACTGGTCGAGGGCGGTCTCGGCGGCCTGGATGCCCGGTACGTCGTTGGCGTTGATCGCCTCGAACTGGCGCTCCGTGGCGGTGCGGGTGGTGCGCAGCTCGGCCCCGGCGCCGACCAGCAACTCGGCGATGCGCTGCCAGGCGGCGGCCCGGTCGGGCGAGAGCGACTGGGCCCGGTAATCGTTGGCGGTGGTGATGGCCCCGGCGAGGGCGGTCTCGGCGGCGGCGGCGTTGCGGCGCCAGGTCACCGTCGGCTCCTCCTTGGCCGAGGGCTCGCGGCCCATCGCCCGCAGGTAGTAGCGGGTGGTCGCCTCGTCGCGCAGATCGCTCATCCGGCGCTGCGCCTCGCGGATGTTCTCGAGCTGGTGCATCACCGTCAGGTCGCGGGTGACGATGATGTCGGTGGCGTTGCGCACCTCGCCGATCTGCCCGACCGCGTAGACGCCGAGCGCCACGATCACCAGGACGACGGCGGCGAAGCCGAGGAGGATGCGGTTCCCGATCGAGAGCGACACGCGTGGGGTTCTCTTTGGCTGGAGGCTTTAAGTCAGGCCGGTCCGGGACGGCCGGAAGCGAGGAGCGCCAGGAGAGACGGCAGATCGATCACCGCGAAACCGGACCCGGAATCGTCCGGTTCCGGACGTGAGGCCTGCGACGCGGCGCGGGCATAGCCCGCCACCGCCCGCCTGCCCAGGCCTTCGGTCTCGACCACGGCCTCGGCCACGGACAGGACGCGCTCGACCTTGAGGCCGATTCGCGGTCCGTCCCGGCGCAGGGTCACGACGTGGCCGGTGATCCCCTCCGACGGCGCCGGCGCGGCGCCGAGCGCGACAGCGAGATCGACCACGCTGACGAGGGTCCCGCCCCGCCCGGTGAGCCCGACGAGCGCGGTGGGCGCCCCCGGCACCGGTGTGCAGGGCCGGAACGGAAACACCTCGGCGACGCTCTCGAGCGGCAGGCCGACCGTCTCGGCACCGGCGCGGCAGACGAGCAGGGAGCGTGTCGGCCGCGCCTCCGGGGCCGTGCCGCGAGCGGCGAGGCTGCGGGTGCGGGCCTCCAGGATCTCCTCGATCCGGGCGGCACTGAGCGCAGCTTCGCCGGGCAGGGTCGGCCCGGCTTGAGCGGCGGCGGAGGTCGTCGATCGCGGCATCAGGCGGCCTCGCCGCCGAGGAACGGCCGGGCGGCGCCGGACAGGTCGGCGGCCGTGAGCCCGTCGCCCTCCGGAAGCTCCGCCCCGGCCGGCAGGGCTGCTGCGAGCCGCAGGGCATTGGCCACGGCGCGGCGGCCGGCCTCGGCGCGGCCGGCGGCGATCAGGGTCAACCCGAGGTGGTAATGCGCCATGACGAAACCTTTATCGAGGTACAACGCGCCGCGAAAGGCGCGTTCGGCCTCGTCCGGCCGGGCGCGGGCGCGGGCGAGCAGGCCCTCATAGTAGCGCAGGCGCGGATCGGTCGGGTCCTGTCCGAGGGCCGCCCGGCAGGCTCGCCAGCTCGCGTCGAGGTCGCCCGCATCGGCGAGCGCCCGGACGGTGGCGAGGGGGCTGTCGCCCGCGACCGGCGCGGGCTTGGTCGCGACGGGCCGGGGAGGGGGCGTCTCGCAGGCGAGGGGCGTTTCGGAGGCAAGGGGCGTCTCCAGCGTCGGCAGGGCCGGGGGCAGGAGCGGCATCCAGTCGGACTCCGGTTCCGGTCGCGCTTGGCCTGTCGCTTGGGCTGGCCCTTGGCCCGGCAACTGGGCTGGCACGAAGTCCGGCCTCTCGCCGTCCTCCGGCCGGCGATAGGCGGCGGTGCCCGGCAGGGAGACGGGTTCCAGGAATTCCGCGAAGGCCGGGTTCGGCTCGGCATGTCCCAGCAGCAGCCAGCCGCCGGGCCGCAGCCGCTGGGCCAGCGCCCGCACCAGCGCCTGGACCACGTCCGGGTGGAAGTAGATCAGGACGTTGCGGCACAGGATGAGGTCGTAATCGGTCAGCGCCAGGGAGGCGGTGCCGTCGAGCAGGCTCATCAAGTTCTGCGGCTCGAACCGGGCGAGCCCGCGGAACTCGGGGCGCAGGGCGAAGGTGCCCTCCCGCGGGCCGGGCCGGAAGTAGCGCGCGCGCTCCTCCGCCCCGAGGGTGCGCAGGGCCCAGGCGCCGTAGACCGCGCGCCGCGCCACCGCCAGCACGTCGCGGTTGATGTCGGTGCCGGTGAGGCCGATCCGCCACTCGGGCAGCCGTTCGCCGAGCAGCTCGTGCAGCACGATCCCGACCGAGTGGGTCTCGGGGCCGGTGGAGCAGCCGGCGCTCCAGATCCGCAGGCGCCGCTCCTCGCTTCGCGCGGCGATGCGCTCGGGGAGGATGGTGCCGCGCAGGGCCGCGAACTGCTCGGCGTAGCGGAAGAAGAACGTCTCCCCGATGGTGATCTCGGCCTCGAGCGCCGCCCACTCGGCCTCCGACTCCTCCAGCAGCACCAGGTAGCCGGCGGGATCGGGCACGCCCCGGGCGCGCATGCGCCGGCCGACCCGCTCCCACAGGAGGTCGTCCTTGTCGGCGTAGTAATGATGGCCGGTCCGGGCGACGAGCCGCGCCTTCAGGGCCGCGAAGGCCGGATCGCCGATCGGGGCCGTGCCCCGCATGGTGCGCATGTCCGGCTGTGGCATCTCCGGCTCACGCCGCCCACTCGGCGAGCCGCGCCTGCGCGTCCCGGGTCCGCGCCGCCAGCCGCTCGCGCTCCTCGGCGAGAAGAATCCGGTCGACTGCGAGGCCGTGCACCAGCGTGTCGCCAAGGCGGATCTCGGCGGCGACGCAACCGTTCAGGGTGGCCTCGTCGGCGACCGGCCGGACCTCGCCCGCCTCGACCCGCACGACATCCGAAACCCGGTCGACGAGCAGGGCGAGGGGCGCCTCGCCGTGGAGGAGGACGAGGTGGCGGTAGAGCGCCGCCTGGGCGTTCACCGGCCGCCCGAGGCCGAACAGGACCGCGAGGTCGAGGACCGGCACGGCGGACCCGGCGAGGTTGAGGAAGCCCGCGAGCGCCCCCGGCGCCCCCGGGGGGCGCCACAGACGGGGCAGGGGCAGGATCTCCAGGACCGCCCGCCGCGGCAGGGCGCAGCCGGTTCCGGCGACATCGACCAAGAGGTAGGCCGTCCCGGTCGTCATCCCGTGCATCCCCGCGGGCCCCTACGCCCGAGCCTGAGATAGGGGAGGCGGGGGAAGTTTCCAAACCGCCCTGTCGGCCCCGGCCGGAGGTGCTATGAGGCGCCGCCGAGGCGAGAGGAGCGGACCCGTCGATGATCGAGATCCGGCATGTCGGCCATGCCTTCGGGGAGCGCACGGTCCTGCGCGACCTCACCCTCGACCTGGCGGAGCGGCGGATCGCGGTGGTGGGCGGCAACGGCAGCGGCAAGAGCACCTTCGCGCGCCTGCTCAACGGCCTGCTGGTGCCGAGCCGCGGCACGGTGCGGATCGACGGGCTCGACACGCGCCGCGACGGCAAGGCGGTGCGCCGCAAGGTCGGCTTCGTGTTCCAGAACCCCGACAACCAGATCGTTCTGCCGGTGGTCTCCGAGGACCTCGCCTTCGGGCTGAAGAATCTCGGTCTGCCCAAGGACGAGATCGCCCGGCGCACCGACGAGGCCCTGCGCCGCTACGACCTGCAGGATTTTCGCGATCACCCGGCCCATCTCCTCAGCGGCGGCCAGAAGCAGCTGCTCGCCATCGCGGGCGTGCTGGCGATGGCGCCCGACGTCATCGTGTTCGACGAGCCGACCACCTTGCTCGACCTGCGCAACAAGCGCCGGATCGCGCAGGCGATCGACGGGCTGGCGCAACGCGCGGTCGTGGTCTCGCACGACCTCGACTTCCTGGAGCATTTCGACCGGGTGCTGGTGTTCGAGGACGGACGCGTCGTCATCGACGACACGCCCTCCGTGGCGCTCCCGGCCTACGTCGCGATGATGTCGTGACGCCGTACGTTCCGGGTGGAAGCCCGGTCCATCGCTGCCGGGCGGGGGCGAAGATCGTCGCGATGATCGTGGCCGGCACGGTCCTGTTCGCGCTGCCGCGGCTCGATCTCGCCCTCGCGGCGCTGAGCGTCACGGGCCTGCTCTACCGGCTCGCCGGCATCCCTGGTTCCCTGATGCTGGCGCAGCTGCGGCCGCTCGCCTGGATCCTCGCCGTGCTGGTCCTGGTCCAGCTCGCCCTCGACGGCTGGCTCGCCGGCCTGCTGGTGGCCGCCCGCTTGGCGAGCCTGGTGCTGCTCGCCGGCCTCGTGACGCTCACGACCCGCAGCGCCGACCTGATCGAGGCGCTGCAACGCGGCCTTCGCTGGCTCAAGCCCTTCGGGGTCAATCCCGCCAAGGCGGGCCTCGCCATCGCGCTCACCCTGCGCTTCATCCCGGTGCTGGCCGCCATCACCGCCGAGGTGCGCGAGGCGCAGCGGGCGCGCGGCCTTGAGCGCAGCCTCGTGGCGCTCACCGTTCCGGTCGTCGTGCGGATGCTCAAGATGAGCGACGACATCGCGGCGGCGATCGATGCGCGGTCGTATGATCCGGATAGGGCCGATGGTTGAACGGTCGCTCGCCCGTTCCGGCGCGAGAAATCTAGCTGGCAGATTCCACATCCTCCATGTCATTCCGGGGCCGCGCAGCGGAGCCCGGAATCCAGAACCGCGGATCGTTCAGGATGAGGCGGAGAGCGTTCCGCTACTTTCTGCACGACCTGAGCGTCTGGATTCCGGGCTCCGCTTTCGCGGCCCCGGAATGACCAGGAGGATGTCAGTACCGACAGAGCATAGCCGTCGGGATGTTCGGCGCCCGCCAATTTTCCCCTCTTTCAAGGACCCCCATGTCGACCCGTGACATCGTCTTCGTCGCGCTCTTCGCCGCCCTCACCGCCGCCCTCGGCCTGTTTCCGCCCGTTACCCTGCCGGTCATCGGCGTGCCGATCACCGCGCAGTCGATGGGGGCGATGCTCGCCGGCGCCATCGCGGGCGCCAAGCGCGGCGGCGCGGCACTCGCCCTCTTCGTCCTTCTCGTCTGCGCCGGGCTGCCGCTGATGGCCGGCGGGCGGGGCGGGCTCGGGATCGTCATGGGGCCGGGCGGCGGCTTCGTGCTGATGTGGCCGGTCGCCGCCTTCGCCATCGGGTTTTTGGTCGAGCGCAGCCTCAAGAGCCTCACGGTCTGGAAGGAGGGGCTGATCCTCGTCCTCGGCGGTGTGGCGCTCACCTACGCGGTCGGCATCCCGTGGATCGCCGCAATCGCCCGGATCGATCTCGCGAAGGCGGCGATCGGCTCCGCCTGGTTCCTGCCGGGCGACGCGGTGAAGGTCGTCCTCGCCCTCGCGATCGCGCGCGCCGTGCGGCGGGCCTATCCGACGCTGACCCCGCGCTGATCCTAATGCTTAACGCGCGCCCCGAAATCGGTTGACCCTGCCTGGTCACGGGCGTAGGGTCCGCGCCACTCTCTCAAGGGCAGGCTTATCACAGCATGCGTGCGGTCCTTATTGTAGCGGAGGCGCCACCGACGGGGCGAGCTTAACGGCTCGGCATCCCAAGGGTGGCGCATGCAAGGGTCCTTCGGGGCCCTTTTTTGTTGCGTAAAACGGATCTGAGAGCGCGGACGAGACCAAGGAACGGAGCGCGGCGATGAGTGCGGGCGAGGTCATGACGGGCGCCGAGATGGTGATCCGGGCGTTTCAGGATCAGGGGGTCGACACCCTGTTCGGCTATCCGGGCGGCGCGGTGCTGCCGATCTACGACGCGCTCTTCCATCAGGACACGGTGAAGCACATCCTGGTCCGGCACGAGCAGGGCGCGGTCCACGCGGCCGAGGGTTATGCCCGCTCGTCGGGCAAGGTCGGCTGCGTGCTGGTCACCTCGGGGCCGGGCGCCACCAACATCGTCACCGGGCTGACCGACGCGCTGCTCGATTCGATCCCGCTCGTCTGCATCACCGGCCAGGTGCCGACCCACCTGATCGGCTCCGACGCGTTCCAGGAATGCGACACGGTCGGCATCACCCGCAGTTGCACCAAGCACAATTACCTCGTCAAATCGATCGAGGACCTGCCGCGGATCCTGCACGAGGCGTTCTACGTCGCCTCGCACGGCCGGCCCGGCCCGGTGGTCATCGACCTGCCGAAGGACATCCAGTTCGCCAGCGGCCTCTACCGCCGCCCGGTCGACAACAGCCACAAGACCTACAACCCGCAGACTCAAGGTGACCCGGAAAAAATCCGCGCCGCGGTGGCGCTGATGGCGGGCGCGCGCCGGCCGGTCTTCTATACCGGCGGCGGCGTCATCAATGCGGGGCCGGAGGCCTCGCAGCTGCTGCGGGAGCTTGCCCGCGCGACCGGCTTCCCGGTCACCTCGACGCTGATGGGTCTCGGCGCCTTTCCGGGCTCGGACCCGCAGTTCCTCGGCATGCTCGGCATGCACGGGACCTACGAGGCGAACCTGGCGATGCACGAATGCGACGTCATGGTCTGCATCGGCGCGCGCTTCGACGACCGCATCACCGGCCGGCTCGACGCCTTCTCGCCGTTCTCCAAGAAGATCCACGTCGACATCGACGCCTCCTCGATCAACAAGACGGTCAAGGCCGATATCGGCATCGTCGGCGACTGCGCCTCGGTGCTCGGCGACATGCTGCGCGAGTGGCGGGCGGTCACGCCGGAGCCCGACAAGGGCCGCCTGACTGAGTGGCTGTCGAAGATCCGCGGCTGGAAGGCGCGCGAATGCCTCGGCTATTGGCCGTCGGGCACCACCATCAAGCCGCAATACGCGGTCCAGCGCCTCTACGAGGCCACCAAGCACCGCGAGACCTACGTCACCACGGAGGTCGGCCAGCACCAGATGTGGGCGGCGCAGTACTACAAGTTCGACGAGCCGAACCGCTGGATGACCTCGGGGGGCCTCGGCACCATGGGCTACGGCCTGCCGGCGGCGATCGGCGCCCAGCTGGCGCACCGCGGCGCCCTGGTGATCGACATCGCCGGCGAGGCCTCGATCCAGATGAACATCCAGGAGCTGTCGACCGCCGCGCAGTACCGCCTGCCGGTCAAGATCTTCATCCTGAACAACGAATACATGGGCATGGTGCGCCAGTGGCAGCAGCTGCTGCACGGCTCGCGCTACTCCGAGAGCTATTCGGAGAGCCTGCCCGATTTCGTCAAGCTGGCCGAGGCCTACGGCGCCAAGGGCATCCGCTGCTCCGATCCCGGCAGTCTCGACGCGGCGATCGCCGAGATGCTGGGCCATGACGGCCCGGTGGTCTTCGACTGCATCGTCGACAAGACCGAGAACTGCTTCCCGATGATCCCGTCGGGCAAGGCGCATAACGAGATGCTGCTCTCGGACTACCTCGGCGAGACCGGGGCGGATCTGGGCGACGTGATCTCCGACGAAGGCAAGATGCTGGTCTGACGGGCGAGGGTTTGAGGACGATGAACGCCATGAACACCCATTACCCCGATCCGGTCCGCGTCGAGCCGGTGAACCGCCACACCCTGGCGGTGATCGTCGACAACGAGCCCGGCGTGCTCGCCCGCATCGCCGGGCTCTTTTCCGGCCGCGGCTACAACATCGAGAGCCTGACCGTCTCGGAGACCGAGCACGCCCGGCACATCTCCCGCATCACCATCGTGACGACGGGCACCAACGCGGTGATCGACCAGATCAAGGCGCAGCTCGACCGCCTGGTGCCGGTGCACCGGGTGGTGGACCTGACGCTGCAGGGCGATTCGCTGGAGCGGGAGCTGGCGCTGGTGAAGGTCGCCGGCAAGGGCGAGCACCGGGTCGAGGCGATGCGGCTCGCCGCCGCCTTCGGCGCCCGCACCGTCGACGCGACCCTGACCTCGTTCGTGTTCGAGCTCACCGGTACGACCGACGAGATCGACCGCTTCGTCAAGCTGATGGCGTCGGTGGGGCTGGTCGAGGTGTCGCGGACGGGTGTGGCCGCGATGGGGCGCGGGCCGGAGGCGATGTAGGGCTCCGGCTACTCGGCGGGCGGGGCGCCGGTCTGCCCCGCCTTGCCGTATTTCCGCTCAAAGCGGTAGACGGCGTACCAGGCGCCCGTGATGCTCGTCACCAAAACGAACAGGGTGAAGCCGAGCATGACCAGCGTGTCATTCCAAGGCATCGTCACTCCTCTCGGCGCAGAAGTCGAAGTACCGCTTGGCCCGCACAATGTAATGTGAAGGATGCCAAGAGCTAAGAGAGGCGCGACCGATCCAACGCCGCATCGGGCGTATTCACCATCGGTATGATGATGGCCGCGCCAGCGACGGCGATCGCCATGGCGTTCACGTAGGCCGCCAACAGCTTGAGGTGCTCGTTCAGGCGCTTCGCGACGTGCTTGCGACGCGCAGCGATCTCCGTTGCATCGGGCGTTGCCAGGGTCACGCGGGGATCCCCACCGCCTTGTGACCTCGCGTAATTGAACGATTCTCCGTCGTCGATACTTATTCCCAAGGACAAAAACGCCTCCCCCGAGGCGGGGGAGGCGAATCACGCTTCCGTTCTTCAGCGCGGGCGAAATGGCTTTGGCTTCAGACCCAAGGGCTCGCTCAATCGCGAACCCCGGCTCCCGGCACCGGCTGCCTCAGCGCGCGCCCTTGCCATCCCCGTCGCGCATCGCGCCGGTCGGCTCCTGCACGTGGGCCTCGAGGAACCACAGCTGCTTGTCGACGGCGCGCGAGACCTCGGTGAACAGGTCGGCGGTGCCGGCATCACCGGCCTCGTCGGTCTGGTCGATGTTCTCGCGCACTGCGTTGGCGTAGGCCGCGTAGCGGTCGATCAGGGCCGAGAGGTGGTCGGCGATGGCGTAGATGTCGGTCGGGTAGGGCGACAGCTTCGAGGAGGCTGACACCACCGTGGCGGTGCCGAGCGCCGTGGCGCCGAGCTGCACGGCCCGCTCCGCGACCTTGTCGTTGAGGTCGTCGATCTCGGTGCGGAAGCCGTCGAGCATCTCGTGGATGCCGATGAATTGCGGGCCCTTCAGGTTCCAGTGCGCCTGCTTGATGTTGAGCGCGAGGTCGATGCCGTCGGCGAGCCGGGCGTTCAGGGCCTCGATCGAGACGCGCTTGGCGTTCGAGTCGGTATCGTTGCGGGTGCGGTGCTGGCGCGGCTCGCCGGCCTTGCCCTTGGAATCCGTCATGTCGGTCAACTCCGTGGATTTGCCGCAACAACGAGGCCGAGGGGCGGCCGTTCCGATGCTGCGGTGGGGTTTTGATAGCGATCCCCGGCCTTCCGGCCGGAGAGGGGGACCGTCTCGTCCGCTGGTGAAGAGACTAGGGCGGGGTACCCGGGCGGACACCCTGCCGCCCGAAACCCTGCCCTTCCGTCAGAGCATCGGCTGGCCGCCGGTGACCGGCACCAGCGCGCCGGTCATGTAGCTGCCCTCGCGCGAGGCGAGCAGCACGTAGGGCGGGGCCAGCTCCGCCGGCTGGCCGGCGCGGCCGAGCGGCGTGTCGGAGCCCAGTTTCTCGATCTGCTCCGGGGATTTCACGATCGGCTGGATCGGCGTCCAGACCGGGCCGGGGGCGACGCAGTTGACCCTGATGCCCTTCGGCGCCAGCAGGTTCGACAGCCCGACCGTGAGGGTGCTGATCGCCCCCTTGGTGGCGGCGTAGACCAGCATGCTGGCATCCGCGACCTTGGCCTGCTGGCTCGTCGAGTTCACGATCGCCGAGCCCGGACGCATGTGCGGCACCGCGGCCTGCGCCAGGTAGATCATCGCGAAGACGTTGGCGCGGAACGAGCCCTCGACGTCGTGGGCGGTGACGTCGTCGAGGCCCTCGTTCACCACCTGCGCGGCGGCGTTGTTGACCAGGATGTCGACCCGGCCGAACGCGGCCACGGTCCTCGCCACCACCGCCCGGCAATGGGCCTCGTCGCGCAGGTCGCCGGGGATCAGGAGGCAGCGCCGGCCGGCCTTCTCGACCCAGGCCTTCGTGCCTTGCGCATCCTCGTCCTCGGACTCGAGGTAGGAGATCGCGAGGTCCGCCCCCTCGCGGGCATAGGCGATGGCGACCGCCCGGCCGATGCCGGAATCGCCGCCTGTCACGATCGCGACCTTATCGGTGAGCAGGCCCTTGCCGACGTAAGATTCCTCGCCGTGGTCGGGCGGCGGATCCATCGGGTCGGTGAGGCCGGGGCGCGGCTGCTGCTGCGCGCCGGGGAAGGGAGGCTGGGGATAGGCTTCGCGGGGATCGTCGCTCATCGGGAGCCCTTCAGGAATGCGCCGGCGGTGCGCAAGGACAACGCCATGATGGTCAGGGCGGGATTCGCCGCGAGCGAGCTCGGGAAGACCGACCCGTCGCAGATCCACAGGTTCTCGACCTCGTGGCTCCGCCCTTGAGGATCGACGACGGAGCTGTCCGGGTTCCGCCCCATCCGGCAGGTGCCCAGCGTGTGGGCGACGCGCTCCAGCACCCAGATGTCGCTGGCGCCCGCCGCCTCCCAGATCTCGCGCATCAGCTTGGTGGCGTGAACGTTGAGCCGGTCCTCGTTCGAGCCGTAGCCGAAGCTGACATGCGCCTTGCGCATCCCGAGGGCGTCGGTCTCGTCCGACAGGGTCAGGACGTTCGCGTCGCAGGGCAGGGTCTCGCCGTTGATGCCGATACCGGCGACGCGGTTGTACTGCTTGAGGTAGTCGGTGAGCGCCTTGCCCCACAGGCCGCGGCCGCGGGCAACGGAATTGGCCCAGGTCAGCGGCTCGACGCCGAGGCTCTGCACCAGGTAGCCGCCGGCGAAGTCGACGCCCTTCGGTCGGGTGTAATCCTCGGTGATGAGTGAGGACGGGTAGCCGCGGTTCATGCCGACCTCGTCGGCGAAGGTGCCCCAGACCTGCGTGGCGACGTGACCGATGTAGTTGCGGCCGACCTGGCCGCTGCCGGTGGCGAGGTCGAGATGGAGCAGCAGTCGCGGCGTCTCGACGGCGCCGGCGCACAGGATCAGGTGGGCGCAACGTTGGCGGTGGTCACGGCCGCCGTGGCGGTAGAGCACCGCGGTGATCCGCCCGGCCTTGTCGCGCTCGACCCCGTGCATCCGGGCCTCCGCGCGGATCTCGGCGCCCTTCGCGACCGCCAGCGGCAGGTAGGTCACGTCCATGCTGGCCTTGGCGCGGGTGCGGCAGCCCTGGTGGCAATAGCCGCAATTGATGCAGGCCTTGCGCTCGGGCACCTCACTTCCGGGCGTGAAGTCGCGCGAGACCACCGCCGCCGGCGCGTCGGTCGCGGTGATGCCGAGCTTATTGCAGGCCGAGGCCATCAGCTCGGCCGGGCCGTTGCGCAGGACCGGCGGCAGCGGGAAGCGGCGGGCCTCGTCCCACGGATAGGGCGTCGGGCCCGACGTGCCGATGAGCCGCTCGACGCGGTCGTAGAACGGCACCAGCTCCGCATGGTCGATCGGCCAGTCGCAGCCCTCGCCGGTCTCGGTGTTGAGGCGGAAATCGCGCGGGTCGGCCCGGGGCACGAAGGCGCCCCAGTGCAGGGTTGAGCCGCCGATGCCGGTGCCGCTGTTGTTGCCCCCGAAGGCCTCGGGGGTCGAGCCGCCGCTCAGGCGCTCCTCGGTCCAGTAGATCTCATCCGCCAAGGTCTCGTCGAAGCCGTAACCGGCCGGATCGAAATTCGGCCCCGCTTCGAGAGCGACGACCATGAGGCCGGCGCTGGCGAGCTCGGCGAGGAGCGGCGCGCCCCCCGCTCCGGTTCCGACCACCACGACGTCGACGACCTCGTCGTGGCCGTAGCGGCGCTGGCCTGAGAGGTTCATCGATTGTCTCCAGTGGTCTCGAGGATCGGGGCTTCCCAGGATTCGCGCGCGTTCAGGCCGGTCTGGCGGTAGCCCGGCAGGGACTCGGCGTCGTCGCCGCCCGCGCCGATCCCGGTGAAGCCGATCGCCGCGAGGGCGGCGGGATGGGCGAGCCAGGTGCGCACCGCCTCGCCCCGCAGCTCCTCGAACCAGCAGGTCATCAGTTCGGGGGCGATGCAGTCGGGGGTCGCCGGCAGGCGGCCCGAGGCGGCGCGGTCGAGGAGCGTGTCCTGGTCCGCGCCGTCGAGGGCGGCGAAGGGCTGTCCGTGCGTCGCGCGTGCGGCGGCGTCGAGGGTGCGCAGCGCCCTCGCATAGGCCTGCGGGTCGGGCGGCAGGGAGGCGTAGCGCCAGCCGTCGCCGGTGCCGCTGGCGAGTCGCGCGTCGATGCGGCGGGCGAGGTCGATCTTTCCGGATCCGTCCTGCGGCAGCACCCGGTCGAGGCAGGCGGTCAGCGTCGCGCGCGCCTCCGGGCTCAGGCAGAACGGGCCGTCCGGCTCGCGCATCCGCGCGCGGAGCGTCGCGCGCAGGCGGGAATTGACCCGGTCCGAGCTCATCAGCGCCGCGAAGGCCGGCGGCAGTTCCGGGGTCTCGGCCGCTTCGGGCGGCGCCGCGACGAAGTCGCGGATCAGCGCCGCGAGGTCGTTCGGTCGCTCCAGCGGCAGCAGGTGGCCGGCACCCAGGGCCACCTCGTGGCGGTGGCGGGCGAGGTGGGGCAGGGTCAAGGCGGCCTGCGCCTCCGGCCCGAGATCGCCATCCTCGGCGCCGCTCACCACGAGCGCCGGGGTGGAGAGGGTGCCGATGCGCCCGCGCCAATCCTCGTCGGCGCCGCCGGTGAGCCAGGCCTTCCAGGCTTGCGGGTTCGCCCGCAGCACGTCCTCGACCGTCCGGGCGTGATCCTCAGGGTCCAGCGGCGCCCCGGCATTGGCCGTGACGAAGGCCTCGGCCTCCCGCCGCCTCGTCTCCGGGTCGGCGTCGATCCAGGCGATCATCGCCTGCCGCCGCTCCTCCGCCATCGGCTCGGGCGCCGGCGGCGAGCCCGCCAGCAGCACGAGGCCGGCGAGGCCCTTGAGCCCGGGATCGCCGTCCTCGTGGCGCCGCGCCAGCGCCAGGGCGACCTTCGCCCCCATGCTGTTGCCGGCGATCAGCCAGGGCCCGGTCGGAGCCTCGGCCTGGATGCGGGCCGCGACGTGGTCGGCCATGGCGGCGACGTTGCCGCCCGTCTGATGGGCTTCGTCGCCGAAGCCCGGCAGGTCGATGGCGACGCATCGCAGGGTGGGCCCGAGCTGCTCGGCGAGGGGGCGCCACGTGCGGGCGCTGCCTCCGAGGAAGTGCAGGCAGAAGAGGACGGGGTGGTCAATCATGCCGGCGAGATCGCGCGGTGCTGCGTTGCGTCAACGGCGCCGTCCCCGCGGCGCCTTGCAGCACCCCGGGATGATGTGTCGAGTCGTCGCCGTGCTGCTCGGGCCGGTGGACCGCCCCTTGGATGGTGTCGGGGCGATCGCGACGGCCGCGAGGGCTTGCCTCGACAGACAATCATCATGCCGGGACGGCAACGATATCTGGTCTCGGTGCGTCGCCGATCGCCGAAATCTGGCAGCATCGGCGGTCCCACCTGTGAACTTGACCTATGTTAAATTTTTCAAATGACGAAGTCGGGACCGCGGCCGTATCCTGGAGGCGGGCAGCGAGAGCTTTGCGATCGATCGAAGAAACTCGCCGAGTCTGCGCGCGCGGGCCTCGAATCTGCGCCGGCCGGCCGGCTCAACTCGGCCTTCCGGCGGCTCCCGGAACGCGAAACGCCGCACGGCAGGGGCTGCCGCGCGGCGTTCGCACCATGGACCGCGGCCTGCCCGAGGGCGGCCGCGGCGCGTCGCGCTTAGTTCTTGGCCTTGTCGACCAGGGCCTTCTCCTTGATCCACGGCATCATGCCGCGGAGGCGCTCGCCGACCTCCTCGATCGGGTGAGCGGCGTTGCGGGCGCGGGTGGCCTTGAACGAGGTCTGATTGACCTTGTTCTCCAGCATCCAGTTGCGGGTGAAGGTGCCCGACTGGATGTCGGTGAGCACCCGCTTCATCTCGGCCTTGGTCTCGGGCGTGATGATGCGCGGGCCGGTGACGTACTCGCCGTACTCGGCGGTGTTCGAGATCGAGTAGTTCATGTTGGCGATGCCGCCCTCGTAGATGAGGTCGACGATCAGCTTCACCTCGTGGAGGCACTCGAAATAGGCCATCTCGGGGGCGTAGCCGCCCTCGACCAGGGTCTCGAAGCCGGCCTTGATCAGCTCGACGAGGCCACCGCAGAGCACGACCTGCTCGCCGAACAGGTCGGTCTCGCACTCTTCCTTGAAGGTGGTCTCGATGATGCCGGCGCGGCCGCCGCCATTGGCCGAGGCGTAGGACAGGCCGAGGTCGTGGGCGTTGCCGGAGGCGTCCTGGGCGATGGCGATCAGGGTCGGCACGCCGCCGCCGCGCAGGTACTCCGAGCGCACGGTGTGGCCGGGGCCCTTCGGGGCGACCATCAGCACGTCGAGGTCGGCGCGCGGCTCGATCAGGTTGAAGTGGACGTTGAGGCCGTGGGCGAACAGCAGGGCGGCGCCCTGCTTCATGTTGGCCTGGAGCGAATCGCGGTAGATCTCGCCCTGCAGCTCGTCCGGGGTTAGCATCATGACGACGTCCGCGTCCTTGGCGGCGTCGGCGACCTCCTTGACCGTGAAGCCCTCGGCCTCGGCCTTCTTGGCGCTGGCCGAGCCCTTGCGGAGCGCGATCACCACGTCCTTCACGCCCGAATCGCGCAGGTTCAGCGCGTGGGCGTGGCCCTGGCTGCCGTAGCCGACGATGACGACCTTCTTGCCCTTGATCAGATTGATGTCGGCGTCACGATCGTAATAGACCCGCATGGCGGCTCCCCCTTGTGCAGATGGCGAGAAACTCGAACGCTCCGGGCGCTGGAGCGGCCGTGCGACGGGCGGCTTGTAGCGGCGTGATTCGCGTCAGGGAATAGGCTATGCGCGCGGAAGCGCACATGGCTGGCCGGCACGATGCGCGGAACGGCGCCGGTCCGGCACCAAGGGGATCCGGCATGACGCAAGGGGCGACGCCCGCCGAACTGGTTGAATTCTGGCGCCAGGCCGGGTTCGACCGCTGGTTCACCGCCGATCCGGGCTTCGACGCCGCCTGCCGGGACTACCTGTCCCTGCACGAGGCGGCGGCGCGCGGCGAGCTCGCATCCTGGGAGGAGACGCCGGAGGGGGCGCTCGCCCTGGTGCTGCTCCTCGACCAGATCCCGCGCAACCTGTTTCGCGGCACGCCCCGGGCCTTCGCGACCGACGCCCTGGCGCTGGCCGCGGCCGAGCGCGCGCTTGCCCGCGGCCACGACCGGGCGATCGAGCCGCAATTGCGCATCTTCCTCTACATGCCGCTGACCCACGCCGAGGATTTGGGCTTGCAGGAGCGCAGCGTCGCGCTCTTCACCGCGCTCGGCTTGCCCGTGCATCTTGAGGCCGCGGTCGAGCACCGCGACCTGATCCGCCGCTTCGGCCGATTCCCCCACCGCAACGCGGTGCTCGGCCGCCCCGAGACGGCGGCCGAGCGGGAGTATCTGGCGAGCGAAGACGCGTTCCGCGGCTGATGGCTCACGCCGGCAGCGGCAGCCCCTCGCGGGCGAAGGTGCGCTGCACGGCGGGGCGCTCGGCCATGCGGCGGGCGTGGTCGGTCCAGTAGGGGAACTGACGGGCCATGTCGTAGCCGAGCACCTGGCCGCGACCCCAGTGCCAGAACACCAGGAGGTAGGGATCGGCGACGCTGTACCGCTCGCCCAGAGCCCAGCCGCCGCGCGACAGCCCGACCTCGATCATCGTCCAGAGGTCGGCGCAGGTCTCGTGGCCCTTCGCCTTCACGTCCTCGATCGCCGCCGGATCGGTGGCGTAGCGCTCGGCCCGGCGGATATGGGCGTAGGCCGGGTGGATGGTGGAGGAGATCCAGGCCAGCCACTCGGCGCACCGCGCCTCCTCGCGCGGGTCCTCCGGCCACAAGCCCGCCTGAGGGTGCCGCCGGGCGATGTAGCGCAGGATCGCCGGGTTCTCGGTCAGCACCCACTCGCCCTCGGCGAGCGCCGGCACCCGGCCCTTCTGGTTGATGGCGAGGTAGCGCCCGCCGCGCTGCTCGGCTTTGGCGAAATCGACCTTCACCGCCTCGAACGGCGCACCGGTCTCCTCCAGGGCGATGTGGGGCGCGAGCGAGCAGGCGCCCGGCGAGTAGTAGAGCGTGAGGGTGTCGGACAAGGAAGCCTCCCGGCGCGGGCCGCGCCCCGAGCTGCGGGGCGGCGCCCTCGTCCCTTACGCCAAGCCGGATCCGTGCGGTACCGCTCGGGCTTCGATCCTCAGCGCCTGCCCGATCGATCGCGCCGATCGATCCTGCACACAGGCCGACCCTTCTCCACGACATTCCGGGTTCCGCGTTCGCGGGCCCGGGATGACACGGAGGGCGGGAGGTCCGCCGCGCGCGCCGATCCCCCCTTCACGCCAGCGGCAGCGGCGCCCGCGCCTCTTGCGCCACCGCCTCCTGCCGCCAGGTCGAGGGCTGGTCCGAGGCTCCCGTGCCGAGCGGGCATTGCACCATCACGCTGTCGCCCCAGCGGCCGTGGCGGTAGGCCACGGCCGGCAGGTGGCCGACACGCACGAAGCCGCAGGCCTCGTGCAGGCGCAAGGACGCCTCGTTCTCGGCATCGATGTAGCCGATCATCTGGCGGTAGCCCCCGGCGGCGCAGGCCTCGATCAGCGCCGGCAGCAAGCGCCGGCCGATGCCGGCGTGCAGGTGGCCGGCATGGACGTAGATCGAGTGCTTGAGGGTGTAGCGGTAGGCCGGCCGCTTGCGGAACGGCACCGCGTAGGCGTAGCCCGCCACCACCCCGTGGCGCTCGGCCACGAGATGGGGCAGGCGCTTCGAGCGCATGTTCTTGCGCCGGCGCTTGAGGTCGTCCGGCACGAGCCGGTCTTCCTCGAAGTCGCCGGTATCGCCGACGCCGTGACGGATGTGGTGCTCGTAGATGTCGATCATCGCCGCCACGTCCGCATCTGTGGACGGGCGGATCACGACGCCCGGCTGGACGGCGACCGAATCCATCAGCGGCCCTCCCGCAGCACGTAGGTGTAGAAGCGGATGCGCCCGTCCGGCTCGACCTGGCGGTAGACGCCCTGGATCTCAGCCTCGAAGCCCGGGAACAGGTTGGCGGCGGCCTCGAACATCTTGAAGTAGTCGAGCATGGGCTTCGCCCGCTCGTCGAGCCGCTCGCCCGGCAGCACCGTGCCGATGCCGGGGGGATAGACCAGCATCAGGGTGGTGGCGACCCGCCCCTCGGCTTCCGCGATCGGCACGAAGTCGACGTTGTTGCGCGTCAGCATCTGCGCCGCGGCCTTGGGCGGCATCACCATCTCGGGCAGGTGCTCGGGCATGAACTGCTTGCGCTGGAGACCCGAGGTACCGGCCTGCCGGTGGAAATTGTGGTAGTCGGCGCAGAGATCGCGCAGGCGCACGCCGCCGTAGCGCTGCGGCCGGCGCCGGACGAATTCCGGCATCGCCTCCTCGAGCAGCACGTTGTCGTCGTGCAGGCGCTTGAAGGCGACCAACCCCGAGATCAGCGTGCCCGCCTTCGAGGATTCGACGCCGGGCGTCAGCAGGAAGAGGAGCGAGTTGAGGTCGTTCTTCTCCGCGACGATGCGGTTCTCGCGCAGGTACTGGGCGACGATCGGGGCCGGGACGCCGTGCTCGGCGTATTCCCCGGTCTTGCGGTCGAAGCCGGGGGTGAGCACCGTGAGCTTGTTCGGGTCGGTGATGGCGTAGCCCGGCGCGACGTGGGTGAAGCCGTGCCAGCCGGCCCCGGGCTTCAGTTCCCAGTGGCGCGGATCCGAGGCGAGCTCGTCGGTCGGCAGGCTCTCCCACGGCACCTCGGCGCCGCCGGCCCCCGTCGCCAGGTCTGGCACGAAGGGATCGAAGAACCAGCGCCGTTTCGGGTCGCGCTCGTTCTCCTCGAACTCCTTGCGGATCGCCCGCACCTTCTTGCGCCACTCGATGCCGAGCCGGATCGTGTCGTCCCACAGGATCATGCCGGAGCGCCCCTTCATCATCTGGGCGCCGACGTCGAGGGAGGCGAAGAGGGGATAGAACGGCGAGGTCGAGGCGTGGACGAGGAAGCTCTCGTTGAGGCGCCGGTGCTCCACCCGCCGGGTCTGGCCGCGGATATGGCCGTCCTTGGTGTGGATCTGCGAGGCCTGGGAGAAGCTCGCGAGCTGCTTGTGGGTCGATTGCGTGGCGATGATGCCGGGCGAGGTCTCGTCGAGCCCCGTCAGCCCCATGGCGTAGCGGCCCTGGAACAGCGGATGGAACTTCATGAAGCCGGCCCAGGCCTCGTCGAACAGGATGTAGTCGCAGAGGTGGCCGATCTTGGCGACGATCTCGCGGGCGTCGTAGATCGTGCCGTCATAGGTGCATTGCTCGATCACGGCGACGCGGAACGGGCGCTCACGGCGCCACGCCTCCTTGTCCTTGACGAGCGGGTTGGTGCGGATCTTCTGGCGGATCTTGTCCTCGTCCAGCGCCTCGTGGAAGATCGGGCCGATCAGCCCGTAGGCGTTGCGGTCGGTCTCGAGGAAGATCGGGATGCCGCCGCCGAGGAACAGCGCGCCGTGATGCGCCGCCTTGTGGTTGTTGCGGTCGAACAGCACCAGGTCGTCCTCGGCAACGAGCGAGGACAGCACGATCTTGTTCGAGGCTGAGGTGCCGTTCAGCACGAAGTAGGTTTTTTCGGCCCCGAAGATCTGGGCCGCCTCCTTCTGCGCCTTGAGCGCCGGGCCCTCGTGGGTCAGGAGGTCGCCGAGGTCGAGGACCGAGTTGTCGAGGTCGTCGCGAAAGATCGCCTCGCCGAGGTGCTCGACGAAGATGCGGCCGATCGGCGAGCGGTTGTAGAAGATGCCGCCGTTATGGCCCGGGCACGTCCAGAGCTGGTTGCCCTTCTCGGCATAGTCGACCAGCGCGCCGAAGAACGGGGTCTTCAGGGTCTCGGCATACTGCGTCACGCGGCTGACGAGGCCGCGGGCGATGAATTCGGGGGTTTCTTCCGCCAGGAAGATGTAGCCGTCGATGAAGTCGAGCAGCTCGACGGGAATGTCCTCCAGGCGCTTGCGGCGGACCATGATGACGATCGGCATCTCGAGGCCGCGCTTGCGCATCATGTCGATGAGCGCCGCCGCCTTGCCGTCGAGGCCGCGCTTGCCCCAATCCACCACCAGGCAGCCGACCGCCGCGTCGGTCTGCACCGCGATCGCCGCGTCCTCGACTCGCCGGGCCCGCACCACCTCGAAGCCGCGCTCCTCGACCGCCGCGACGATCTGGTTGACGCGCACGCCCTCCAGGTCGTCCGGGTCGAAGGCCGGCGTGCACATCAGCACCGTGAAGCGGCGGTGGAAGTCCATCGGGCGGGGCTCCTGTCGTTCGGGAATGGCCTGCGTGTCGGCCGCTCTCATGACGATCCGATGACAGCGGCGGTCCAACTGAGCGATTCAGCCGTTGCGCAGCAGGGATCCGAGGGCGATGCCGAGCGCGACATAGCCGCGGGCGTTGAGATGGAGCCGGTCGGCCTCGAGGCCAGTGGCCGGATCGGGACCAAGCGCCGCGTCGCTGTCGAGGAGGAGCAGGGCCTCGGCTCGGGCGAGGTCCGCGATGCGGGCGTTGAGCGCGAGCCGGTCGGCCTCGCTCCGTCCGGGCGGGCTCTCGCGCCACGGCAGCGTGGCGAACACGACCATCGGCGGTGCCCAGGCGGCCCGCAAGGATGCGAGCAGCGCGGCGAGGCCGGCGACGATTGTCTCCGGGTCGTCGCCATCCGCGAAGCTGTTGGTGCCGACCATCAGGATCGCGAGGCGGGGCCTGAGAGCAAGGACCGCCATCGCGGCGAGGCGCCAGCGCGTGGTCTGCACCCGGTCGCCGGGCAGGCCGAGATTGAGCGTGGACCGGCCGGTCGCGGCCGCGAGGTCCGGCTCGGGCCAGCCGGCGGCGAGCGAGTCGCCGAGAATCACCGCGTCCGGCGCCGGGCCGGAAGCGAGGCGGGCCAGGAGGGCGCGGTGACGGCGCAGGCCGGAGAGTTTCGTCGGTGGGGCAGGGGGGCGGGCGCGGCTCATCGGCTGTTCGGTTCGAACGACAGGATCCTCACCCTCCGCGTCATCCCGGGGCCGCGCAGCGGAGCCCGGGATCCAGAACCGCAGGACGCCCAGAAACAAGCGGAGAGCGTTCCACTTCGTCCTGCATCCCCTGAGCGTCTGGATCCCGGGCTCTCGCCTTCGGCGAGCCCCGGGATGACCCTGTGAAGCGGACGCGTCGGCGCAAGTTGTTCGTGGTCATCCGTTCACCGCCCCGCCGCCCGGCGCAAGCCCAGCCGTTCCAGCACCAGCCGGCCGATCAGCGGCGTGTAGTGCAGGTTGTCGAGCCAGGCCGGGGTCGAGCCGGCGGCGGGATCGAAGGGATAGGGGTCGCCGAGGCTCGTGAGGTCGAGGACCGGCCGGCCGCGGGCGGCGCAGAGCCGCATCACCGCCGTGCGCCACCGCGAAAAATCGTCGGTGAGCCCGAGATCGGCCAGCACCCGGCTCTGCGCGTCGCTCACCGGCGAGAGGTAGATTGTCAGGTCGGTGCCCGAGAGCCGCTCCAGCGCGAGGTCGAGGCCCGCCAGCGTCTCGGGCCGGAACGGCGCGGTGGTGCGCCGGCGCGTGGCGTCGTTCTCCAAGGTGAGCGCCGCCGGCAGGGGCGGGGTGATGCGGTAGCCGGAACGAGTCCAGGCGCCCGGATCGTCGCCGCCCGCCACCGCGTCGAGCCGGCTGTCGGCGAGCGCGTAGCGGCCGAGCACGCTGCCCATCAGGGCGGCGAGCCGGCCGCTCGGCCCGGCCAGAGCCTCGTCGAGATGCACCGGCACGCTCGGGCGCGAGAACATGTAGTAGTCGAGGCCGAGCGTCGCCCGGGCCGGCGCCCGGGAGGCTACCACCGCGGCGATCACCGGCAGTTCCGTGGCGATGATCGCCGAGATGCCGGCATTGAACACCCGTCCCGGCGCCACGCTCGTGACGTCGGCGGGGTCGAGGCCGTGATAGACTGTCGAGGAGCCGATCAGCGCGAGGTCGTAGGGACGCGTCAGCGCCTGAAGCACCTTGGCCCGGCGGGTCTGCCGGTCGAGGAGGCGGCTGTTGCCGTCGGTGACGGCCCGCCAGGGCGGATCCTGGCGGAAGACCCAGTAGGCGTCGAACCAGATCACCCGCCCGGCCACCCCGGTCACCAAGAGGGCAAGGACTAGGGCCGTCAGCACCAGGTAGCGGCGGGCCAGGATCTCGCGGGCAAGGCTTTCGCGAGCAGGGGGTTCGCCCGCAAGGGTCTCGCGGTCCGGTGCCTCAGAAGCGGGCATAGATGAAGGCCTGGTTGGCGTCGTTGCCGACCTGGAGCAGGATCGCGGCCAGAAGCAGGGCGGTCGCGGCGGCCGCCCAGGCGCGCGGGATCAGGCGTTCCACCGCCTCGCGGGCGGTGGGGCCGAGGATCGCCAGGGCGGCGGCACCGGCGGCGAGCGGCCAGAACTCGGACGCGCCGCCCGCCTCCGTGCCGAGGCCGAGGAGCCCGCGATAGATGCTGAGCGCGGTGGCGAAGTCGGGCGCGCGAAACAGCACCCAGGCGAGGCAGACGAAGGCGAAGGTGGCGAGGAAGCCCGCCGCCTCCGGGAGTTTCAGGCCGGCGCGGCGCCACAGCACGTGCAGGCCCAGCGCGATCCCGTGCGCCGCCCCCCAGGCGACGAAGGTGAGCCCCGCCCCGTGCCACAGCCCGCCGAGCGCCATGGTGAGGAACAACGCCAGGAGCTGGCGCGGCAGCCCGTGCCGGCTGCCGCCGAACGGGATGTAGAGGTAGTCGCGCAGGAAGACCGACAGGGTGATGTGCCAGCGCCGCCAGAAATCCTGGATCGAGGCCGCCCGGTAGGGCGCCCGGAAGTTCTCGGGCAGCACGATGCCGAACAGGAGCGCGAGCCCCAGCGCCATGTCGGTGTAGCCCGAGAAGTCGAAGTAGAGCTGGAGGGCGTAGCCGAGCGTCGCCTGCGCCGCCGTGGCGAAGTCCGGCCGGCCACCGGCCGCGGCGGCGGCCCAGAGCGGATCGACGTAATTCCCGAGCCCGTCGCCGAGAAAGACCTTCTTGGCGAGGCCCGCGGTCAGCAGCATCAGGCCGCGTGCGGCGCGGTCCGCGGAGGACGGCTCCGGCGCGCGCAGCTGGCCCACGAGCTCGGACGGCCGCACCAGGGGGCCGGCGATCACCCGCGGGAAGAACGCGACGTAGACGGCGTATTCCGCGAGCGTCATCGGCTCCGCTCTGCCGCGCCGCAGGTCGACCAGATAGGCGATGTGCTGGAAGGTGAAGAACGAGATGCCGAGCGGGAGCGCCAGCGAGACGAGCGGCAGGCTCGCGCCCGTGACGGCGTCCGCCAGCCCGGCGAAGAAGCCGAGATACTTGTAGAGGCCGAGCAGCCCGAGATCGAGGACGATCGCGGCGGTGAGGATGACCCCGCGCCCGGAGCGGCGCCACGCCTCGCCGGCGAGCCAGTTGAGGGCGACGGAGGCCGCGAGCAGCGGCACGAAGCGCAGGTCCCACCAGCCGTAGAAGGCGAAGGACAGGCCGGCGAGCCAGGCGACGCGCCAGCCCGGCCGGCGGGCGACGCAGAGCGCGTGCAGCCCGAGCGCCACCGGCAGGAACAGCAGCAGGAACGGCAGGGAGTTGAAGGGCATGCGGCGCTCGCCGGTCGTGCCTCGGCGTTAGTGCAAAATCGGCGCCAGGGAAAGGGCGGGCTCAAGTTTCGCATCGGTGACATGCCGGCGCTTGAGCCATTTTTGCTCATCTTGTCGCATTCGATGCCTCCCTGCATCCTGCGTCTCAGAGTAGGCGTCCGAGTAGCCCGCAGGCTGCGCAAGGCTTGGATGAATCTCCCGATCCGCCCCGACACCGTTGCGCCATGGCAAGCCTGCCCGATTATCAAAAGCATCTGTGGGAAATTCGGGGGTGAGCGCGCGACGATGGGTTGAAACCACGCCGCGCTGCCCGATATCGCGGTTATGCCCGCGATGCGGGTGCGTAAGTTAGGATGATTCTCCGTGTCACAAGAAGATCTGGTCCAGGAGGTCGATTTCGTCGCCCTCACCGCCGACGTCGTATCGGCCTACGTCGCCAACAACTCCGTCCCGGCCGCCGAACTGGCCGGCCTGATTGGCACCGTGCACACCGCCTTCGCGACCCTCGGCCAGCCGGCCGCCAAGGAGGCGGAGAAGCCGGTCCCGCTGATGCCGATCAAGAAGACGGTGACCCCGGACTACCTGATCAGCCTCGAGGACGGCCGCCAGTACAAGTCGCTCA